>JAZSIV010000097.1:0-28577 GCA_045533995.1 Eubacteriales bacterium | reverse complement strand
CTCAACGGCTATATGATAAATCAGATATTTTTTCTCGGTGCATACAGCGTCTCACTCTGCATAGCATTTCTCAAAATTCCCTCAATAAGCTCAAGCTTCAGATACAGCCCCGATAATATATATCTTCTAACGGCATTCTTTGCCCTCTTTATCTTCTCGTCGGTCTTTAATTGCTTTAATTCGCGCACCGACCGCCTTGATCTTTTTGCAGGGCTTTCAAAAAACAAAGCTTTTATTTCTATAATGTTCCTTGTGGGCGCAATACAGATAATCTTTACCTATCTCGGCGGCAGTATTCTCCGTACAGCACCTCTTACCATATATGAGCTTACAAAAACTCTTTTGCTCGCCTTGACAGTATTCCCAGCAGAATTTTTGCGCAAGCTTATATACAGATTGCGCGGCAAAAAAGAAGGATTTTAGTATGAGGTGTTTTTTGCGGAGAGGACACTTTTGCAAAAACTTTTAATTGTTTTTAAGATAATTGGTGACGTCTGTTTCTCTACGTAGATTCGCTGAAGCATCTCGCAAAGGGAGTACGTCTCCTCAAATATAAACATGCTCAAAAAGTTTTTGGGTGAGGGTGTGGGGGAGTACCTTTTTGGGAAAAGTTACTCCCCCACGAAAAACACCCCCTTAATACTTATTGACAAAGACATATAAAAAATATATAATATATGTTGACGCGGAGAGACCGTGTCAAATACCCTGATGAAAGGGACGAAAAATGAAATTAATAAAATATATCTCTGTATTTCTGACAGTCGCGCTCCTTGTCTGTTGCCTTGGTGCGTGTGCCGACGATACACCCGATGACGATATAGATAAGACAGTCTACCACACCGTCACCTTCAAATTTCAGAACGGCGACGATGACTATACAATAAAGGTGACAGATGGCGCGAAAGTGCCCGCCCCCATTGCGCCCGAGCGTGATAATTATATCTTTAACGGCTGGAAATCAAACGGTATGGCGTGGAAATTTGCATCCGAGCTTGTTTTCAAGGATACGACTCTTGTCGCACAATGGATAGACGCTTCATCGGTATTTTCACATTCTCCTTATAAGGAGGGCTCTGTATCTATCGACGGCTATAAGGGAAAGCTCAACGAGATAAGCATTCCGAAATCGGTATCGGGTTTTAAGGTTGAGGCTCTCGGCGATGAGGTGTTCCGTGATTTTAATGACCCCGAGGCGACCTTTATCATTCTGCCCGAAACCCTTGTATCTATCGGAAACGAGGCTTTTTACAACTGCAAGGGAGCAGAAGTCATTGTAAATGGAGGTATCAGTTCTCTTGGAGAGAAAGCGTTTGACGGATGCGCAAAGCTTGAGAGTATAACTCTTGACAAAGACCTTACCACCATTCCCTTCCGAGCATTTGCAAATGCAAGCTCCTTGTCCGAGATAAATATACCCGAAGGAGTTACAAGCATCGGTGAAAATGCGTTTGACAGCTGTACGGCTATACAAAAGATGGTAATAGCCTCTCGCGACTTTACCGTGGAAAACGGAGCTTTTGCAAATTGCTCAAACCTTAAAACCATCTTCTTTTACGGAAATGAGACCGAGTGGCAGAATATAGCGTCAAAGGTCGATAACGGCGGAAATGCAAACGAAGATTTCCTTTCGGCAAAGGTATATTTCTACTCAGAGCAAGAGCCTGAGACCGACGGAAATTACTGGTATATGAATAACAAGGATCAACCAAGGTGTTGGTAAAAAGGAGGACTTGACCTTGAGTAAAAAGGATAATTCAGTAAAATGTAATATAAGAAAGACCTCAATAGGCGGACAGGCGCTTATCGAGGGAATAATGATGCGTGGGCCAAAAAAGTCAGCTATGGCAGTAAGAAATCCACATGGAGAAATGGTGATCGAGGAGTGGGACAATAAGGCATCAAAGCTTCCTAAATTCTGCAAATGGCCGATAATCCGAGGCGTTTTCGGATTTATTGACTCAATGGTGAACGGATACAAATGTCTTTTGCGCTCTGCCGAGATAGCCATTGATGAGGAAGACGGCAAAAAGAAAGAGACCGCCGCAGAAAAGACAGACAGCCCTGCCGAAAAAAAGGCAGAGGACAAAAAAGAGAAAAAATCAAGCGATGCGGTATTTAACGTAATTATGGGCTTTGCCTCGATACTTGGAGTTGTGCTTGCGGTACTGCTCTTCATCGTGCTTCCCTCGTTTATTTACAGCTGGCTTGAAAAGCTACTTCCCTTCCTTCCGATTGAAAATGAAGCTCTTAATTCTCTTGTAAAATCATCTTTTGAGGGCATTTTGAAGATAGCTGTTCTTGTGGCATATATGGCTCTTGTAACACTTATGAAGGATATCCGCCGCACCTTTATGTATCACGGTGCCGAGCATAAGACCATCTTCTGTTACGAGCACGGTATGGAGCTCACTGTTGAAAACGTCCGTAAGGAGGGCAGATTCCATCCCCGTTGCGGAACTTCGTTCCTCATACTTATGCTTCTTGTAAGCATGTTTATCTCATTCTTTATTGACCCGATCTTTATTCTGACTATCGGCAAGATACCTCCCACGATCATAAGAGCTCTTATAAAGCTGCTGCTTCTTCCTGTTACAATGGGAATAGGCTACGAGCTTATAAAGCTTGCGGGCAGGCACGATAATCTCTTCACAAGAATAATATCGGCTCCCGGTATGTGGCTCCAGCATATCACCGTCCTTGAACCCGAAGACGATATGATAGAATGTGCCATTGCCGCATTCAAAAAGGTAATACCCGAAGAAGACAAATAACAAATGTAAAAAGGCTTTGCGCCACTGTGTGCAAGGCCTTTTTTTCTTACACTCATATTAACAAAAGCACGAAAAAACAAATAAACTGTTATGGGAGGAAGACGACAAAGAAAATGTCATAAAGTTCCATACAAAAAAATATTTGTAACCGTGTTTTAATACAGGATAATGCGGTAAAAATATACTTGAACGGAAAAGCGACCTTTACAAACTCGTTTTCCGACTTGGGAGATAACCCAAAAAATTCAAGAGAGGAAAAACAGAACAATGAGTGTAAAACGCGGAGATATTTATTATGCCGATTTAAGTCCTGTCATAGGATCGGAGCAAGGCGGCCTCCGTCCTGTTTTAATTATTCAGAATGATGTGGGAAACAGATACAGTCCCACGGTGATCGCCGCCGCAATAACGTCGAGAATGGGAAAGACCCGACTTCCCACACATATAGACATTTACGCAGATAAGGTTGGACTTGCCAAGGATTCGGTCGTTTTACTTGAACAGATCAGAACACTTGACAAGCAAAGACTGAAAGAAAAAATGGGACACCTTGACGACGGTATGATGAACGAGGTCAACAATGCCATTGCCGTAAGCTTTGGCCTTGGCACAAGTCCGGCACTTACCACCGATGAGGCGAGAGTTTCCACAGCGTCGCCAACCTTAATTGATACAGATGGTCTACACGATACAACAGGTATGGTAACAGCATAAAAATTTATTTTTTCTCCTTGATTTGGTAACAATTTGGAGTTAAAATATAGTTATCAGATTTTTTGGAGAATGACAATGAAATACACAGAAAAATATAAAATAAAATGGCATGATACCGATGCCACACGCAAAGTCAGGCCCTCTGAATTGCTTGTGTATATGCAGGAAACGGCAAACCTGCAATTTGTAAGCTGCGGCAGAGATCTTGACAAGAACAGAGACAGCGATGGGCTGGGATTTATCGTCAGCAAAATGAGCATTGATATACACAAGCCGCTCTATGCATATGAGGATATAGAGGTTGAAACGTTCACCTGCGAGAGCCGCGGATATTCATTTAACAGATGCTTCAGAATACTTCGGGGCGATGAACTTATCGCAGAAGCGGCATCAGTCTGGGCACTCGTGAACATACGCGACGGCAAGCTCGTGCGAGTCGATGCATACGACGTGGGCTTTGAGAACGAGGAAACGCTTACGACAAAAGCACCTCTGCGTATAAAAATGCCCCCCGCCGACGTTTTTAAGTCACTTGGAAAGCGAAAGATCGTTTACTCCGATATTGACTACAATATGCACATGAACAATACCCGATACCCAAATATGCTTTGCGATTTTATGGATATTGAGGACACCGAGAAGATCTGCGGAATATCCCTGTCCTATCTGCACGAGGCAGCGCTTGGCGACGAGATAGAGATACTTTGCGCAAAGGTTGACGGCAACTATTACTTCAAAACAATTCGCGAGGACGGAAAGCTCTGTCTTGAAGCACTTGTATTATGTAAATAAATATCAAGCCCGTGTGTTCAGATGAACACACGGGCTTCTTTATCTATCAACTCTTTTTGATATTACATACTCTCTTTGTCAGATATACGACAAGGCAGACAAAGAAAAATAGTAAAACAGAGGTCTGTGTGACGCTTGTTGTATTTGTGAAATAATCAAAAGCAAAAACACTCTTCGCGTCAAATATCACCCTCTCACCGAAAAGCAAAAACCAAAAACATATGAGAATGGCATTCAGTATTCCCTGACACACCTTTGCAAGAAAATAATTTCCGAAGCCAATACCTACTCCGTCGCAAATACTTATTATCTGAAAATGAACAGACATACCCGACCAACCCACTCCGAATGCTGCAATAAGAATTGCAAGAAGAGTTGGCTCAACACCCGAGGCAGCAGCAACACCGCTTGTAAGCTCAAGCGCCGAAAAAAGAAGTGCCTTTAGTGCCTGAGATGCTCCAAAATGAGTAAGCGTGCTCCCAAGTGTTCCGGCAAGCACCGAAAAGAAAATGACGAACGCACAAACGCTAAGCATTGCGGTAGCCGACGAGGATATGGCATCGGTAAATGCCTTGATTCCCCTGACCGATGCACCCCTTTCACCCACCGTTATTAAAATTTCATTTGCCGTATTGCTTTTTTTTGCCTCCCTTTTTAACAGCTTATTTTGTACGACACCTATTATTATCGACGACAATATTGTACAGACGTAAAGCACTACCCCAAAATCACGGTTTCCAAAAAGATATCCCCCCACAGCACTTATTACAAAGGCAGAGCTTGGATTATTTGAAAAGCACAAAAGTCTGCAAAGCTCGTCATACGATATCCGCCCCTCTTTATATAGAGATATCGCCGCCCTCGTTCCAATGGGAAAGCCGCATAAAACGCCGAGCAAAAAGACCGAACCACCCTCTCCTCCGATACCGAAAAGCTTTCTTGACGGCAGAGCAATAAGCTTCCCCGCGGCTTCTGCCGCACCGCTTTTAACGATCAGCTCGGAAACCACCATAAAAGGAAAAAGAGACGGAATAACGGTAGACGTGCAAAGCTTCATTCCCCCCGTTATGTAATCGATAGCAAGCTCCGAATTTTTAAGTATGAGAAAAAGCGAGAAAACGCTCATAACACCGTAAACGATATGACCCCATTCTTTTCTCCTTTTTTGCCGCCTTACCATCATTTTGAACTCTCCAAACGCATAGAATATTCCAAGAGGAATGTCGGTATATATTTATTTTCAAGCGTTGACCATTATTCCACCGCATTCCCACTTTCACATTTATTTGCTTGAAAGGAAAAGCCTATGAATAAGAAAAAAGAAGGTCTTAACTCAAAAAAAGAGCGACCGACTCTTACCGAAAGGATAAACGCAAAGCTTGATATCCCGCCCGATATTCTCCCCGGCGGAACGCTTGTTGAGCTTCGGGGACGAAACTCGCTTAATATAAGCGGCAAAACAAGAATTCTTTTTTACACACCCGAAAGGATCGTTCTTTCGGTAGGTAAAGACGTTTTATCTATCGTGGGCAGAAGACTCGTCTGTACAGCATACCATCCGCACAGCATAACCATTGACGGATACGTAATAAACGTCGGCTTTGAGGAGGAGGAAAATGACTAACCCGATAATTTTTATTCTTGGATATAAGATATTCTCATTTAACGTATCCGATGCCCCCTCGATCCTCAATCTTTGTATGGATAACGGCATAATTTACAGAAAGCCGCAAAGCCGGGAGGACAAATTTTATTTTGAATGTAGCCTCCTTACTGCCAAAAAGCTCGAAAAGCTCTGCTCCGAGCAAGACGTAGACTACGAAACGAAAGAGGGCGGCATACCAAAGCTCCTCGGTAAATACCGCCACAGATACGGCATATTTGCGGGGCTTTTTTTATCTCTGTTACTGTTTTTATTAACAAACGGTCTTATCTGGGATATACGGATAGACGGCGCGCGGCATATGACAGAAGCCGAGGTGCTTGAGGAGCTGAATGCCTGCGGACTTCGTATCGGAACTCCTATAAAGGAAATTGAGGCCGATATATTGCAAAACCGCGTTTTGATATATTCGGACAATATTTCGTGGATAAGCATAAATCTTTCGGGAACGGTTGCCCACGTTGAGATACGCGAGGCGGCTCCCTTGCCCGAACAGGTTGAAGAACCTGAAGCCACAAACCTTATAGCCACGCGCGACGGACAGATAGAGGGCTTTGAAGAGGTGCGCGGAAATATTGCCGTAAAAATAGGCGACCTTGTTCGAGAGGGAGATTTGCTTGTGGGAGGAATATACGATTCGGCAAGTCTCGGATTTACATACACACGCGCAAAAGGAAAGGTATATGCACGGGTCGAGGATAATATAGAAATCGAAATTCCGCTCAGCTATGATAAAAAGGTCTATACCGGTGAGGTTTTTTCAGAAAAATACCTTGTTTTTTTCGATAAAGAAATAAAATTTTATTCAAATAGTGGAAATTTGCATACAACTTGTGATACAATAGATACGGTAGAGTATTTCAGTGTTTTTTCGGGATCAGAATTGCCATTTGGCATAAGAACTGTAAAGCATCTGGAATATAGATACGAAAGCGCACAAAGGGATGCGGAAGAAGCGGTTGAGCTTGCTCTTTATAAGCTACGCTGCATTGAAGAGGAAAAAGGGATCACCGACGTTATAAGCAAAAGCTTTTCAGGTGAATTTTTTGACGACAAATACCTTTTGAGATGCACGTCGGTAAGCATCTGCAATATTGCAAAGGAAACCGAAATAGACATATCAAGGGAAAGAAAAACTTAATCTCAAATATTATCTGTGAGAGGCAAGAATGGAACAAAAAACGGTAAAAATCGAAAATTCTGAAATAACCTCGCGAGTCTTCGGAAGCTATGACGTAAACGTAAGAATGGTTGAACGCGCATTTGACGTGCGAGTCTATAACCGTTCGGATGACGATGGAGATGCGGTAATGATAAACGGCGAGAACGGCGAGCTCGTTTCTATGGCAGCCGACTGCGTAAAATATCTTGCAGATATGGCGAGATATAACGAAGCTCTGTCCGACCAGCAGGTGAACTACGTCATAGATATGGTTCGTGACGGAAAGCAAAGCGAGCTGGCAGTTCTTGAGCAGGGCTGTATCTGTATCACCTCGCAGGGCAAGCCGATAAAGGCAAAAACTGTAGGTCAGCGCAATTACGTAAACTCCATTCAGAAAAACACAATAATCTTCGGAGTTGGACCTGCGGGTACGGGAAAGACCTTTCTTGCCGTCGCAATGGCTGTCAAGGCACTCCGTGAAAAGCAGGTATCAAGAATAATCCTTACACGTCCCGCTATCGAGGCAGGGGAAAAGCTCGGTTTTCTGCCCGGGGGCCTTCAAAGCAAGATAGACCCCTATCTGCGCCCACTTTATGATGCCCTCTTTGAGATGATGGGAGCTGAAAACTACCAAAGGCATATCGAAAAAGGCACTATCGAGATCGCTCCGCTTGCATATATGCGCGGACGAACGCTTGACGACAGCTTTATCATTCTTGACGAGGCGCAGAATGCGACCCCTGAGCAGATGAAGATGTTTCTCACCCGTCTCGGATTCAACTCAAAAGCGGTCATCACGGGAGACCTCACACAGACCGACCTTCCCCGAGAGCAAAAAAGCGGTCTTGCCGAGGCGGTAAGAATACTTGAAAATATTGACGACATAAATATACACTATTTCAGCGACAGAGACGTCGTTCGTCACAAGCTCGTTCAGAAAATTATCCTCGCATATCAGAAATACGAATCGGATAAACAGAACGCGCACACTCAAAAGGACACTAGGCAAAAATCAAATACAAACAACAGTAAAGGAAGATAAAGACATGAAAAGAAAAACTATGATATATTTTAACAATTCACAGGACGGAACGCTCTCTTATGCACTTAAAATGCTTATCCGCCGTGCAGTATGCAAGACCCTTGATTACGAGGGCTACTCAAACGACTGCGAGGTATCGGTAACACTTACCGATAACGACGGAATACATGCCCTTAACAAGCAGTTCAGAAATATTGACGCTCCGACAGACGTGCTCTCCTTCCCTCTTGTAGAATACGAGAACACCGACGAGCCTCTGCTTGACGACGAGGAGAATATGCTTGGCGATATAGTGATCTCACTTGAGCGCGCAGAGGAGCAGGCAGAGGAATTCGGTCACAGCTTCGAGAGAGAGGTCGCTTTCCTTTGCGTACACTCTATGCTTCACCTCCTTGGCTACGATCACGTAAATTCCGAAGAGGAAGACCGCGAGATGCGCGAGCGTCAGAGAGATATTATGAAAGAGCTTGGACTTGAAGTAAAGTGATCGGAAGGATAAAGGAATTATGAAAAAAACAGGATTTATCGCTATCGTAGGTCGCCCGAACGTTGGAAAATCAACGCTTATGAATGAAATTCTCGGCGAAAAGGTAGCTATAGTTTCAAACAAGCCCCAAACGACGAGAAACAGAATAATAGGAATTCACACAAAGGGCGACGCGCAGTACGTCTTTCTTGACACCCCCGGAATTCACAGACCGAAAAACAATCTTGGCGAGTTCATGGTAAAAACCGCCAACTCATCTATGACAGATGCGGATGCGGTCATTCTTGTAGTCGACGCATCGAAGGAAATATCAACGGTCGAGCTTGAGGTTATAGATTATCTAAAAAAGACAGGCTTGCCCTCTGTTATCGCGCTCAACAAAATAGACCTTTGCCGCCGCGAGCAGATAGCACAAACAATAAAGGCATATTCGGACAAGCATAGCTTTGACGCTTTCGTTCCGATATGCGCAAAGAACGGCAAGAACGTGGATGAGCTCCTTGAGGAGTGCGAAAAGTTCCTCTCTGAATCGGATTGGTTCTTCCCATCCGATATGGTTACTGACCAGCCCGAGCGTCAGATAGCATCCGAGATAATCAGAGAAAAGATACTCCGCACACTTGATAAGGAAGTTCCCCACGGTACAGCAGTAGTTATTGAGGAATTCAAGGACGAGGGTTCACTTGTACGCATCAGAGCGGAAATATACTGCGAAAAGGCATCTCACAAGGGTATTATCGTAGGCAAGGGCGGAGCGTCGCTCAAGCTTATCGGCTCGTATGCACGCCAAGACCTTGAAAGACTGCTTGGAACAAAGGTTTACCTCAATCTTTGGGTAAAGGTAAAGGAAAACTGGCGCGAGAGCGCAAGAATGGTAGGAAACTTCGGCTATACCGAGGAATAAAACTTTTTACCGAAAGGAAAAACAAAGTGCGAAGAACTTCGGACGGACTTGTTATAAGAGAGTGCTCGGTGGGTGAGAGCGACAAGCTGCTCACAGTGCTTACCGCGGACCGCGGAAAAATACTGATAAACGCCAAAGGCGTTCGCTCAATAAAGAGCAAAAATATTGCTCTTTGCCGAATGTTTACCTATGCGAATTTTGAATATTACGAGCGAAACGGTCGTTTTTGGCTTGCATCGGGCTCTGTGACCGACAGCTTTTTCGGACTTAACTCCGATATTGAGGGGTTGTCGCTCGCCTCGTATATCTGCGACGTTGCAAACGAGATATCGGGTGAGAACGCGCCCGACGAAACGCTCCTGCGAGCAATGCTCAACACACTGTACGCAATAGAAAAGCAGCTTCGTCCCATTGATCAGATCAAGGGAGCTTTTGAATTCTTTGCGGCAGCACATTCGGGATTTTTGCCCGACCTCGACGGCTGTGAAAAGTGCCGTAAAACAAGTTCTGAAAGTGTTTATCTTGACGTTATGAACGGCTCTCTTCTCTGCTCATCATGTCTTGGCTCAACAAATATGAGCAACGTCGCGCCTGTAATGCAAGACGGCAATCTTTACACACAGAATATTCTTGTTCCCATAACCCCCGAGGTCATTATGGCAATAAAATACGTGATATCCGCTCCCGTCAACCGACTTTTTTCCTTTGTACTTAATAAAGAAAGCGACGTCGCCTGTCTTTCAAAAGCGGGCGAAACGTATTTGCAAAACCATCTTGAGAGAGGTTTTGACACTCTCGAATTTTACCGCACGGTAAGAAAGGGGCTTAAATAGTCCACACTACATTCCTTTAAGAAAGGATAATTTATGAGTATTTCCGAGAAAGCAATAAAAACTCTCGAATTTGATAAAATACGGCTTCTTTTGTGTGACTGCTGTCCGACGGCAGGCGCAAAGCAGCTTGCCCTGTCTCTTAAGCCCGCAAACGACGAGCTAAAGGTGACCTCTCTTCAGAAAAGAACCACCGATGCACGACGTCTTGCAGACGATAAGGGTATGCCACCCTTTGGTCATGTCGTTGACATCGAGCCGATATGCGAGCGCGCACAAAAAGGAGCAACACTTACCGCCCGTGAGCTTTTGGACACGGCGGCACTTTTGCGCTCATCGCGCATGATGCGCGACTATATCCACTCTAACAAGCATTTTGACACTGTGCTTGATGAGATCTTTGAACGCCTTTTGCCAAACAGACATATTGAGGACGGAATTTTCCGCGCAATAATATCCGAGGATATGATATCCGACGAGGCAAGTAACACTCTTGCCGACATCAGACGAAAGATACGTTCGGCAAACTCCAAAATAAAGGAAACCCTTCAACGCTATATAAGCGGAGCTTACTCAAAATATCTTCAGGAAAACCTAGTCACTATGCGAAACGGAAGATACGTTATACCCGTAAGAGCCGAATGTAAAAACGACGTAAAGGGTCTTATACACGACACCTCCTCATCGGGCGCTACGATATTCGTTGAGCCTATGGCGGTAGTTGAAGCCAACAACGAGCTACGTATGCTTGCATCGAAGGAAGAACACGAGATAGAGCGGATCCTTTACACCCTTTCAAGCGAGGTCGCAAGTATTTCCCCTTCTCTTTTCCTTAACTACAAAAATATCACCGAGCTTGCGTTTATTTTCGGTTGCGGAGAGTTTTCAGCCAAAATTGACGGCTGTGAGCCGACGATCACAAATAAAAAAAGGATCGTTCTCAAAAAAGCCCGTCACCCTCTTATTGACAAGGACAGTGTTGTTCCGATAACCGTTTCACTCGGTGAAGAATACGACACTCTTGTTATTACAGGTCCGAACACGGGCGGAAAAACCGTAACTCTTAAAACTCTCGGACTTTTCTCGATCATGGCACAGTCGGGACTTCATATTCCAGCTGAGGAGGGATCGGAGCTCTGCACATTCAACAAGATACTTGTTGATCTTGGCGACGAGCAAAGCATTGAACAGTCGCTCTCCACATTCTCTTCCCACATGGTAAATATAGTCGGAATAGTTAACGCAAAGGACGATCGTTCACTCGTGCTCTTTGACGAGCTTGGAGCAGGAACCGACCCCGTAGAGGGCGCGGCACTTGCGGTAGCCGTCATTGAAGATATAAGAAGTGCGGGTGCATTGTGTGCAGCAACGACACACTATACCGAGCTGAAATCCTATGCCCTTGACACCGACGGTGTGTGCAACGCGTCATGCGAATTTGACGTTAATACTCTCCGCCCGACCTACAGGCTTATAATAGGAACACCCGGCAAATCAAACGCGTTTGCCATCTCGTCAAAGCTCGGACTTCCCGAAAGAATAATCTTACGCGCAAACGACTACGTCAGCTCAGAAAACAAGCAGCTTGAAAAGGTTATAGGCGAGCTTGAAGCAAGCCGCTTTGAAGCCGACAAAAAGCTTGCCGAGACCGAGGCTATGCGCCTTGAATATGAGAAATTCAAGGCTGAATCGGAAGAAAAATTAAATAAACAGCTTAGAGAATCGAGGGAAATGCTCGATAAAGCGCAGCAAAAGGCGGCTTCAATTGTTGAGAGTGCAAAGCTTTCAAGTGATTATATCCTCTCACAGATGGACAAGGTTCGCCGAGCAAAGGAAAGCGAACGTCTTTCCGAGGAGCTTGACGAGGCAAGAAAGGCAATACGCGAGCATCTACACGCAAACGAGCATAAATTCAATCCCGTAGAGATACGAAAAAATGACAAGGACTACAAGCTTCCAAGAGCACTCAAACGTGGAGACGAGGTGCTTATCGTAAGTCTTGATAAGGTCGCCGTCGTTACCGAGGATCAAAAGGGTTCGGGCAAGATATCGGTACAAGCAGGTATAATAAAAACAAAAGCCGAGCTTTCCGACCTGCGTCTTATCGAAAACAAGGCGCAGTATATCGACCCAAAAACAAACAAAAAAGCTCCCGCGTCCTCCTTCGGTGTTTCACTCAGCCGCGACTTCAGAGATGAGATAGACCTTCGCGGACTCACGGGCGACGAAGCGTGGAGCAAGATAGATAAATATCTTGATGAGGCTATCATTGCGGGCTTCCACACCGTAAGACTTATACACGGCAAAGGCACGGGCGCACTCAAAAACGCACTTTGGCAGTATCTTAAGGGCGACAGAAGAATAGCAACCTTCAGAATAGGACAGTACGGTGAGGGGGACGGAGGAGTAACCGTTGTTGAACTGAAATAATAGTCTTAAAATCTAACTAATTATTTATGTAATTTCGCAAAATCTTTTATGCAATCTTCCGTATTGCGACATTTAACAAAAAATTATGACAAAAGCCCTTGGCAAGAAATAAAAATCGTGGTATAATTGACTAGGTTGGTTTTTAAATTTTTACTTCACGGAGGTTTTTATGAAGGAATCATCTTACGCTGAGCTCAGCGTTATAGGTATGAAGGGTTGCGAGGAATTCGCTGCAAGAGTTGACTATTATCTTAAGGAATGGCGCCGCCACGGCGGAGACGAGACATTTCTCGTGGACGTTGACTGCCCCAGATTTAGCTCGGGCGAGGCAAAGGCAGTTCTCCATCAGTCACTCAGAGGACACGATCTTTACATCATTTGCGACATGTTTAATCACGGCGTTACTTATAAAATGTACGGACAGACAGTCCCCATGAGCCCCGACGATCATTATGCTGACCTTAAGCGTATTATTGCCGCTAACGCAGGCAAGGCAAAGAGGATCTCCGTTATTATGCCCATGCTTTATGAGGGCAGACAGCACAAGCGCACACACAGAGAGTCGCTTGACTGCGCTGTAATGCTTCAGGAGCTTATCAATATGGGTGTAACCAATATAATCACCTTTGACGCGCACGACCCAAGAGTTCAAAACGCAGTTCCGCTTTCGGGATTTGACGACGTAAAGCCCACGTATCAGATGATAAAGGCACTTGTGCGCAACGTTCCCGACATTTCGCTTGACAAGGACGATCTTATGATAATCTCTCCCGATGAAGGTGCTATGCAGAGATGTATGTTCTTCTCTTCTGTCCTTGGCGTTGACATCGGTATGTTCTATAAGCGCCGTAACTACTCTGTCGTTGTAAACGGAAGAAACCCCATTGAAGCTCACGAGTATCTTGGTAAGGATCTTACCGGCAAGGACGTTATCGTTGTTGACGATATGATCTCCTCGGGCGAGTCGCTTCTCGACGTTGCACTTCAGCTTAAGGAGCGCGGAGCAAAGAGAATATTTGCTTTCACGACATTCGGCCTTTTCACAAGCGGATTTGATAAATTCGACAAGGCTTATGCAGACGGTATCATAGACAGGATCTTCTGCACAAACCTCGTTTACCGTCAGCCTGAGCTTCTTACACGCGAATGGTTCGTTGAGGTTAATATGTGTAAGTACGTATCCTACATCATTGACACTCTCAACCACGATGCGACCATCAGCGAGCTGCTTAACCCCGTAAAGAGAATTCACGCTCTTATGGACAAGCACAAAAAGCAGCAGGCTAAGCAGATGAAAATGGATTTTGAAGACTAAGAGATAATATAAAAGCCTTTGCAGACAAGTCTGCAAAGGCTTTTTGTTTTTCACCGTTCGACATATTTCTACATATAATTTTATTGAGCAAAAGTATCTCTGTGCTTTTACTCAAATATACGCCGCAAAGGCTGCCGCCTTGCGCGGCACGGAGAAATATATGAAAAACAGAAACTTTGTATGCAATGCAGCGATTGGCTCCGTGACGCAAGCACTGCAAGCGCAAAATGCCCTCGCTGCAAAGATGATACCCTCAGAGGTAATAAAAATAGAAAACGCTAATTCGCGCAAAGGCTGCATATACGGCATCAGCTTTTCATGTCTTCAGGCAAATAACGTGCGTGCTGTCCTGAATTCATCAAAAATTCAAGTCAGGTCATGGGAAACAGATTAAATGATCTATCTTGATAACGCGGCAACGACCTTCCCAAAGCCGTCGGCTGTATCGGCAGAGGTATTCAGATGTATGACCGAATACTGCGGCAATCCCGGGCGCAGCGGTCACACTCTTTCCCTTGCGGCGGCAAAAAAGGTATTTGAATGCCGTCTATATCTATCAGAACTCTTGGGGATCGGCGATCCCTCAAGGATCGTTTTTACTCTTAACACAACGCACGCATTGAATCTTATAATAAAAGGACTTCTAAAAAAGGGAGATCACGTCATAATATCCGACCTTGAACACAATTCGGTACTGCGTCCGATAAAACGCCTTGCAGACGAAGGAATTATCGAGTACAGCATTTTCTCAACAGGATCGATTGACAGACACAATCCCTCCCTGATATGCGCTGCTATTGCAAGAAAAAAGAAGAAAAATACCCGTGCGGTAATTTGTACGCACTCTTCAAATATTTGTTCAATAACTCTGCCTCTTTCCGAAATAGGAGCATTTTGCCACAGAAACGGACTGTTGTTTATCGTTGATGCGGCACAGTCGGCAGGGCACATGAGAATAGATATGGATAAAATGAATATTGATGCGCTATGCGCTCCCTCACACAAAGGGCTTTACGGTCCGCAAGGTGCGGGAATTGCCGCTATACGCGACGGACTTTTGCTTGACACCTTAATAGAGGGCGGAAACGGAATAAATTCCAAAGATCCCTTTATGCCCGATTTCTCCCCCGACCGATATGAGGCGGGAACGCTGCCAACTCCTGCCATTGCGGGACTTTGTGAGGGAGTCAGATATATAAAAAATATTGGCATTGACGCTATCCACGATTATGAATGCGAGCTCTTTCGCCGTGCTCGACAAGAGCTTTCAAACATAAAAAACGTTGAGATATACAAACCGGAGCATATCGGCTCTACACTGCTCTTTAACAAAAAAGGTTTTCTGTCCGAGGCGGTGGCAAATCATCTTAACGAATCAGGCATCTGTGTCCGAGGCGGATTTCACTGTGCGCCACTTGCCCATAAAGCTCTCGGCACACCCGAGGGCGGTGCTGTCCGCATAAGCTTCGGAATCTTCAACAAAAAAGCCGAGGTCGATGCCCTTGCTCGCGCATTAAATATGCTCAAATAAAAAGACACCGCAATACTTCCTCTCGGGAGCATTGCGGTGCTGTATTTTAAGCTTATCAGACCTTGAACATCATATCGCCGTAGCTTGGCAAGGGCCAATATTCCTCGGCTGTAAGTGTTTCCATTTCGTCAACAAAGGTACGAAGCTTGTTCATAGCGGGAAGTACCTTGTTTACGTACGCCTCAGCTCTGCTCTCGGCATTTGCGGTCTTAGCCGCCTCGGTCTCAACTCGTTTGAGCTCGCCGAGCGCCGCGTAAGCCTTTGCATTGAGAGATGAAAGCTTTGTTATGATATCTCTCTCAACCGAGCAGTTGATATTTTCAACGACCTGTGTCTTTATAGCCGCGGTATGAGCTACCTCGGATATGTATGAGTTAACTGCAGGTATAATATCTCTTGTAGTCATCTCTATCATAGTAAGAGCTTCGATATTGATGATCTTAGAGTAATTTTCAAGAAGGATCTCCTGACGCGACTTAATTTCAACAGAGCTCATAACTCCGTGCTTTTCAAATACCTCTATATTCTTTGCATCGGCAAATCTCTTGTATGCATCAACAGAGGTGCGAAGATTAAGAAGTCCGCGTCTTTCTGCCTCTATCTGCCACTCCTCGGAATATCCGTTTCCGTCAAAGATAATACGCTTGTGGTTTGCAAAGGTCTCTCTTATAAGCTCGGTAAGAGCCGCATTGAAATCCTCTGCTCCCTCAAGTATATCGGCAAACTGTCTGAAGCTCTCTGCCACCGTCGTATTCAATACGATATTGGGCATTGCTATATTCTGCGACGAACCGAGCATTCTGAATTCAAACTTGTTACCTGTGAAAGCAAAGGGCGACGTTCTGTTTCTATCGGTTGTGTCCTTGCGGAAGGTAGGCACAGAGGGGATTCCAAGGTCCATCATAGGAGCCTTTGTTCCGTGATAGCTCTTTCCTGCCACGATCGCATCAATTATCTCGCCAAGGTCCTCGCCAACGAATACCGAAACGATAGCGGGCGGCGCTTCATTCGCGCCAAGTCTGTGATCATTACCCGCGTGAGCGACCGACACGCGCATAAGATCCTGATAATCATCAACAGCCTTTATTATTGCCGCGAAGATCAAAAGGAACTTCATATTTTCCGCCGGAGTCTTTCCCGGGTCAAGAAGATTTTTACCGCCATCGGTACAAAGCGACCAGTTGTTGTGCTTTCCCGAGCCGTTTACACCCTCATAGGGCTTCTCGTGGAGCAGACAAACAAGGCCGTGCTTTTCTGCGATCTTCTTCATATACTCCATTATAAGCAGGTTCTGATCGACCGCCATATTTGTTGTAGCATATATAGGCGCGAGCTCGTGCTGTGCGGGAGCTGCCTCATTGTGCTTGGTCTTTGAATTAATTCCAAGTGTCCACAACGCCTCGTCAAGATCGGTCATAAATGCGCTGATGCGCGACTTGAGAGGACCGAAGTAATGATCCTCAAGCTCCTGTCCCTTGGGTGCGGGAGCACCAAAAAGCGTTCTTCCCGTATAAAGCAGGTCCTTTCTCTTATCATATACCTCTTTGTCTATTATGAAATATTCCTGCTCTGCTCCGACTGTGGTTGTAAGTCTCTTTGTTGTGTTATCACCAAAAAGACGGAGAATTCTTAGTCCCTGTGCGCTTATTGCGTCCATTGAACGAAGCAAAGGAGTTTTAGTATCAAGCGCCTCTCCTGTATATGAGCAGAAGGCCGTGGGAATATACAGGGTACCATCCTTAACAAATGCGTATGACGCGGGATCCCACGCGGTATATCCTCTCGCCTCAAAGGTTGCGCGAAGTCCCCCGCTCGGAAATGAAGAAGCATCCGACTCACCCTTGATAAGCTCCTTACCCGAAAATTCCATTACCACCTTACAGTTGCCAACGGGCGAGATAAAGGAGTCGTGCTTTTCAGCAGTAACGCCTGTCAGAGGCTGGAACCAGTGTGTATAGTGAGTAGCTCCCTTTTCTATTGCCCAATCCTTCATTGCATTTGCAACGACATCGGCAACAGACGCATCTATCGTACGTCCGGTAGCTATCGTTTTTGTAAGTGATTTATAAACTTCCTTTGGCAAACGTTCTCTCATAACGTCGTCATTAAAGACCATACTGCCAAATATTTCAGGAACACTTTTAACCATTTATATACCTCTTCTTGGGAATAGACAAACAAATTCCCATTATTTATGAGAATATTATAAACCACAAGATGCTTTTTGTCAAGTCCCTGCACTCCCCCCGAAATTATTTTGAATATAAAAAAGGGAAAGATCCTACAGAATAAGATCTTTTCCCTAATATATTGTCTCTTTGGCGAGTTTTATCTTTCATCAACGGGAATATATTCGCCCTCTTTTGCAATGCATTTATATGCAGGACGAATTATTCTCTTTGCCGTTGCAAACTCCTCTATTCTATGAGCGCACCAACCCGCAACTCTTGCGATAGCGAACAAGGGAGTATACATTTCCACGGGTATTCCGAGCATTCTGTAAACAAGTCCCGAATAAAGGTCCACATTCGCACACATGACCCTGTTCGTTCCCTTATGCGCATTGAAGAGATCGGGTGTCAACTTTTCAATTGCTTCAAGAAGTCTGAAATCATCTCCGTAACCCTTATCGTAAGCAAGCGACTCGGCATACTTTTTGAGCATTACGGCTCTTGGGTCGGATTTTGTATATATAGCGTGTCCCATTCCGTATATAAGACCGCTTCCGTCGCAAGCCTCTCCGCGCAATATCTTAGAGAGGAATGCCTTTATTTCTTCCTCATCGTTTACGTCCTTTATGTTTGCCTTAATACAGTCAAACATATTCTGTACCTTTATATTAGCTCCGCCGTGCAACGGTCCCTTCAAAGAACCTATAGCACCCGCAATAGCCGAATAGGTATCTGTTCCCGATGACGAGAGGACTCTGCAAGTAAAGGTCGAATTGTTTCCTCCACCGTGCTCGGCGTGTATTACCATACACTTATCAAGGAGTCTTGCCTCCTCCTCGGTGTACTGCTTACTTGATCTCAATACGCGAAGAAAGTTCTGTGCGGTTCCGAGATCATCGTGCGGTTTATGAAGATTAAGGCTCTTCTCAAAATAAACGTTGCGATAGACTGCATAAGAGTGTGCCGCGATAAGAGGAAGCTTTGCTATTATCTCTATGCTCTGGCGAAGCATATTTTCAAGACTTGTATCGTCGGGATTTTCATCGTAAGCATAGAGCGCAAGCACGCTCATTGCCATCTTGTTCATAATAGATCTTCCCGGCGCCTTCATAATAACGTCTTCGGTAAACCTTGAGGGCAGGTGGCGCTTGCTTGCAAGCAAAGCGGTAAAGTCCGAGAGCTCCTCCCTTGTGGGAAGCTTTCCGAAAAGAAGCAGATAAATACATTCCTCAAAGCCGTATCTGTCCTCACTCGCGTAACCGTCAACAAGTGACGACATATCATATCCGCGGTAAAAGAGCTTGCCCTCATCCGCAACACGCTCACCCTCGTAAAGAATGTATCCGTGTGCATTTCCTATATTGGTAACTCCCGCCATAACTCCTGTTCCGTCGTTATAGCGAAGACCCCTTTTAACCTTATAATTCGCAAAAGCTTCAGCCGGGATACGGTAGGCTTCCTTTGCTTCATTCATACAGTTTTCTGTCAATACCGAGCCATTCATATTAATTTCGTCGTTATTCACTCAAACTCACCTCCTACCAAATTGGGAACATTATACCATAATTAAATTCCATTGTCAACACACTTTTTGCAAGAAAAAGCTTACAAAATTTCATTTTTTGAATGTTTTTCTGTTATTTCAATCAAATATGCCTCTACAAAAAGACCATTTATGTCAGGCATCTTTCATTACAAGCAAAAAAGCACCCTCTGCAATTCAAACAGAGGGTACCGTTTGGTTACTGAATAAAAAGCAAAAGGACCAAAAAAAGGATTATGTCGTTGCTCTCGTCGCTCTGCCCGAGCAAAAGAATAAGTCCGATTATAAGTAATTCCTCAAATCCAAAGCCGCCGCGAAAGAGCTTTCCGAAATCAAAACCAAGCCCCGAAGAAAAAAAGCCCTTCTTATGCTCGATGTTCTCTATCACCTTTGAGCATTCTTTACTCTCTTCAATATTCTCGGCTTGAGAAGACTTGGGGTCTTCT
Organism: Eubacteriales bacterium; assembly: GCA_045533995.1. Lineage (GTDB taxonomy): Bacteria > Bacillota > Clostridia > Oscillospirales > CAG-272 > HGM12713. Next base: position 8,773 of record JAZSIV010000097.1, on the reverse strand, counting down.
ATCACATTATTTTCATCAATTTCACTCTCCTGTGCGACTTCTTCTCCAATATCCCGAAAAGCACTTCCGCTATAATTTTCGGGAACGCTTATCTCACTTGTAAATCTGTTGTAGCGAGGCTTACTGTTATACATCTTTATCCTCCTAACTCATCTTTTTGAAGAGCTCGGCAAGCTGTGAAAATTTGATGATGTAATCTATTGCCTCGCCTCTGTGTGGATTAAGATATGGCTTCATTGCCCTTAACAAACAGCTTCTGTTATTGTCGTGTTTTATGCCATCCGCCTTTGTACCCGACTGCATTATGGGTCCCATCACCTTTAATATTTCGGGGAGCTTATCGGCAATAACATTTGCATCAAAGCCTGTTGGGAGCGGTGAGGGCTCAATTACCTTATCTTCGTTTTTTTGCTCAAAAACAGGAGCATTGACATTTTGAGATGCGGTAGCAGATGAGCCGGCTGTGTCGGTTGGGCTTGGCGACGAAAGGGCTGATGCAACCGCTCCTATAAGCTGTGGATTTGCAAGTACCTTATCCAGAAGCTCAGAAAAATTTGGAGGCGGTGTAAGCCCGCCAAGACTGTTTTGTGACGGATCGCGGATATTCTCTCTTTCGTTTTCAGAGCTCATCTGACTCCCCTGCCCCCGTTTTTCTTAAAATTCTCTAATTGCTGTGTCAGAAGCTTAAGGTCCTCGTCACTGACACTTGAAAGAGCCCGTCTGACACTTTCAATATCCTTAGGATTGATATTAAAGGCTGACGGGTCTATCCCATTTTCAGCGGCAAGCTTGTTTATCACAAGTCCTAACTGTCTGTCATTAAGAGTTAATAATTTTTGAAGAGATTGCCTGTCGATCTGCATAATTTTACCTCCAATATAGCGTTTGCTTACTAAAAAGTTTATGCAAAAGCTAATATTGTGTTACAACAGACTAATTTTTTTATAGACAAAAGCAGGAGTATATGTTATAATAACTTGATAGACACCCTGAAAATATAAATATAATAAGGATGAAAAATTATGAAATTATATTTTGTGACCAACCCCGCCGCAGGTAAAAAGAATAGCTGTGATGAGCTTTATGACACTTTAAGCACGGCTTGCAAGGAAAAAGACGTTAATTTTGAAATATACAAAACGACCTGCGCAGGAGATGCTACGGCATACGTTGACCGCATCTGCTCCGAGCATTCGGACAGTGAGGATCTCCGCTTTTTCGCGTGCGGAGGCGACGGAACTCTGAGCGAGGTGATAGCGGGAGCTATCGGTCACAAAAACGCATCGGTAGGACTTATCCCCAAGGGTACAGGAAACGATTTCGTGCGCAATTTTACAAACAAGGAGCTTTTCTTAGACGTCTCGGCGCAAATAAACGGCTCTGTCGTTACAGTAGATGCGCTCAGATGCAACGACAAATACGCTATCAATATGATAAATATAGGCTTTGACTGCGAGGTCGTCAAAAAGATGGTGCAGATAAAGCGCTCACCCCTCGTTCCCTCAAAGCTTGCATACATATTCGGTCTTGTATTTACCCTTATTAAAAAGCCGGGCGTTTGCGTAGAAGCATCGGTTGACGGCGGCGAATATACTAAAAAATCACTCCTGTTGACAACAATAGCAAACGGCTGCTACTGCGGCGGCGGATTCCATTCAAATCCCTATGCTTTGCTTAATGACGGTAAGATAAATATTCTCTTTATAAATAACGTATCGAGAATAAAGTTTGTTTCACTTGTATCAAGCTACAAGGCGGGCACTCACATCGTACCCAAGAATGCAAATATACTTTCAACAGACACCGTGTCAACGCTTGACCTACGCTTCCCCGCCACACAGAGCATTAGCGTCGACGGCGAGCTTCACGATATCGAGCGAGATCTTCATCTTGAGGCAGTTAAGGGAGCAATAAAATTCATCGTACCCGAGGGATGCACATTCCTCAAGGAGCAGTGTCCCGAGGAAGAAAAGGCAACCGTATAATATGACATTTCTTATCCTTTCCGATTCACACAGAAAAAGCGAAAACATCCGAAAGGCGGCAGAGCGATGCCGAAATTGTGACGCTATACTTTTTCTTGGTGACGGAGTTGACGATTTTTCGGGCGAGGACAGATTTATGTCCATGCCTGTCTATAAGGTGCGCGGAAATTGCGATCTTTTCTCTTTTCCCTCACAAACACATATCCCCGAAGAACTTATTTTGCACTTTGATGAATATACTGTAATGATGATGCACGGTCACCACCTCGGTGTTAAATCGGGCTATGATACCGCCATTGCCTATGCCGCGGCAAAGGGTGCGGACATACTTCTCTTCGGACACACACATATTCCCTTCGAGAAATATATCCCTGCGGGCGAGGAGTTCTGCGGCACAGTCCTCAAAAAGCCTCTGTATATATTCAATCCGGGAAGCGTGGGCGAGTATTCGTTCGGCACTATGACGCTAAAAAAGAACGGCGTGCTTTTCGGTCACGGAACACTTTAAGAAAGAAAAAAGGCTGCCGCAAAGCGTCAGCCAAAATTGATCTTTCCTTAAATTATCGGTGCAAAGTCATTCTGCTCCGCAAGAGAGTTATCAAGTGCTTCGTTGTAAGCGGCGATAACTTCTGCTTCAAGAGTGTTTCTGAAATCCGAGTTTATGGGATGTACTATGTCGCGATAGGTCTCATCGGGATTCTTTCTGCTGGGCATTACAATGAAATATTTGTCCCGTGCATTGATGACTTTAATGTCGTGTACCGCAAGCTGCCCGTCAAATGTCACCGAAACTATGGCCTTCATTGGTCCTTCATCAAACAATTTTCTGACTTTAACATCAGTGATCTTCATTTTATTACCTCCGTTGTTTGTAATTTTAATAAGTGACTTTGAATTGACACATCTGTATCTGATTATAGTATACAGCAAATTTTTGACAGTTATTCAACGATTTTGGTATTTTTTTGTGAACATCAATGAATAAGTCGTAAATAAAAATCGACTTTTATATTAATAGCAACACAAACAAAACTGTGAAAGGATATTCGATAATGGCTACCGAGAATACGCATTTCGGCGCTTTGGCGATAGGCGAATTGCTAAAGGATGTAAAAAACATATATTTTATCGGAATAGGCGGAATAAATATGTCCTCGCTTGCTCATATAACTCACCTGCGCGGCTTTCGCACAGGCGGATCTGACAGATGCGCGACCGAGCTTACCCGCCGACTCGAAAAAGAAGGAATATCCATAAATTACGATCATAAAAAAGAAAATATAGAGTCCTTTGATGCCGTTGTATATACAGTGGCGATATCTCCCGACAATGAGGAATATCTTGAGGCAAAAAGAAGAGGAATTCCCTGCATCTCACGTGCTGACTATCTCGGCTATATTATGACGGGATACAAGCGACGCGCGGGTATTTCCGGAATGCACGGAAAAAGCACCTGCACCTCTATGTGCGCACAGCTTTTTATGGAAGCGGGCGCCGACCCCACCGTGCTTTCGGGCGCGGAAATGGCTTCTATGGGCGGTGCTTACAGAGTGGGCGGCTCGGATAACTTTATTTTTGAAGCCTGCGAATATATGGACTCATTTCTTGATTTCAATCCTACCATTGCCGTGATACTCAATATAGAAATGGACCACGTTGACTATTTTCACAGCATCGGGCAGGTACGTTCTTCATTTGCAAAATATGCCGACATAACAACTGAGTGCGGATTTGCCGTTGCAAACGGCGATGACGAAAACGTGATGCTTGCCATCAATGATTATCGCGGAACGACAGTAAAGTTTGGAATCAAAAATAAGAACTGCGATTTCAGAGCAATAAATATAGAAAACAAAAACGGCTGTTATAGCTTTGATATATTACATAACGATAAATTCTTCTGTGCTGTTCGTCTGTCGGTTTCTGGATACCACAACGTTTACAATGCTCTCGCGGCTGCGGCTGTGGCACACCTTTGCGGCATAGCTCCCAATGATATATCAAAAGGGCTTGCGGCATTTCGCGGAGCAGCAAGAAGAATGGAGCACAAGGGAGTGCTCTCGGGTGCTGACGTTTATGACGATTATGGTCATCACCCAACCGAGATAAAGACCACACTTGAGGGAGCAAAGGCTCTGTGTAAGGAGGGTGGCAGGCTTATATGCGCCTACCAACCACACACCTATACGAGAACAAAGGAATTCCTACGCGATTTTGCAGATGCCCTTTCGGTTGCTGACAAGGTGCTTATGATAGACATCTACCCCGCAAGAGAGACCGACACTCTCGGTGTCAGCTCCTCGATACTCGCTTCCCTTATCGGAAGCAGTGCGGAATATTGCCCATCCTTTTCGCAAGCGGCAGACAAACTTGCAAGCGAAGCGCGCGACGGAGATATAATAATCGTAATGGGCGCAGGTGACGTCTACAAGGTATTCGACTGCCTTGGCGACAGACTTAAATAAAACAAACGGAGGCATAATATGAGCGGTTGCTCGGGCTATGATGCGATAGCACACGTTTATGAAAAATTAAATTCTGAAATTGACTACTCAAAATGGGCAGACTTTATTGAAAAATGCTTTGATAAATATCTTGCTTCGCGCCCTGAGCTTGTTCTCGACCTTGCCTGTGGCACGGGCACTATGACACGCGAGCTCTCGCGCCGCGGATACGATATGATAGGCATTGACGGAAGTGCAGATATGCTCAGCGAAGCCTTTATAAAACGCTCTGAAGAGGAATCACCGCATATCCTTTATCTCAATCAGGACATGCGCGAGTTTGAGCTATACGGCACGGTGGGAGCTACCGTCTGCTGTCTTGACAGTATAAATTATCTTTTGTGCGAGGACGACGTGTCACGCACATTCTCGCTCGTTCACAATTATCTTGACCCCGACGGGCTATTCTTATTTGACGTGAATACTCCATATAAATTTGAAAATATCTACTCGGACAATGCATATATTCTTGAGGACGAGATAGTTGAGGAGTGGGACGGAGAAAGTGAAAGTTATGCCGTATATTGCGGATGGCAAAACTTGTATAATAAAGAAAGCGGCATTTGCGACTTTTACCTTTCTCTCTTTGAGGAAAGAGACGGTGGCTACATCCGCTCAGACGAGCATCAGCAGGAGCGTTGTTATACGAAAGAAACTCTGCTCTCTCTGCTCGATAAAAATGGATTTGAAGTTCTCGGTGTGTTTGGAGATTACGAATTTTCAGAACCCGAAAAGGACTGCGAAAGATGGTACATAGCCGCAAGGGCAAAAAAATAAACTTTTCTGAAAAGGACGATTAAAAATGGCAAACTCAACAATTTTAAGAGCAATGACACGCGACGGAAGCGCGCGTATTCAGGTCATCAACTCTACCGATATAGTTAACACAGCAATAAAATATCATAAAACCGCACCGACCGCAACGGCAACGCTTGGCAGACTTCTCACAGCGACCTCGCTTATGGGCTGTATGATGGGTGAGAAGGATGATACTATGACTGTTATTCTCAACGGAGACGGACCCGCGGGACGCGTTCTTGCCGTTTCGGATTATTACGGAAACGTGCGCGGATATATTCAGAACCCGAACGTTGATATCCCTCTCAAACACAACGGAAAGCTTGACGTTGGCGGGGCTGTCGGACGTGGCTCTCTTACAGTTGTAAGAGAGGTAACGGGAAGCAACGAGCCATACAACGGCTCTATTCCTCTCACAAGCGGCGAGATAGCCGAGGATATCGCATCTTACTATGCCGAAAGTGAACAGATACCGACCGTGTGCGCACTCGGCGTTCTTGTTGAAACAGACCTTTCCTGCCGTGCGGCAGGCGGAGTGATAATTCAGCTCCTTCCCTTTGCAAGCGAGGATACTATCTCAAAGATCGAAAAGAATATTCCGAAGCTTGCAAATATATCAAAGCTTTTTGAGCGCGGATATGACAATCAGAAAATAGCAGAGATCGCACTCGAGGGTATAGAATTTGACGTTTTTGACGAGATAGACGTTGCATACAAATGTACCTGCTCACGCGAGCGCGTTGCAAATGCGCTCTACAGTCTCGGAAAAGACGAGCTTTATAAAATGCTTGCCGAACAGGTAGCCGAGGGCAAGGACGAAAGTCTTGAGGCTCTTTGCCGCTTCTGTGACAAAAAAGAAGTATTTACAAAAGCCGACATTGACGCGCTGTTTGAATAAAATATAAGACCGAGAGTAAAATACTCTCGGTCTTTTTCGTGTTTGGATCTTCGTGGGGGAGTACCTTTTTGGGAAAAGGTACTCCCCCACACCCCCTCCCAAAAACTTTTAAGACATTTTTATTATTAAAGCAATGTTCCCCTTTCTACGTGAAGCTTCAGCAAGCCATCTGTAGAGAAACAGACTTCAGCTTTTATCATAAAAATTATTAAATGTTTTTGAAAGAGGGCTTTAAGCGCGACCGCCGCCAATGGCGGATAAAGAGAGTGCAAAAAAGGAGAAAACTTTTTTCAAAATGTTTTCTCCCCGCATTTAGATCCAGTAACTAATTCATCTCCCAAGCCGCATATACGGTGATACTTTGGGTCGCTACCGAATTATTAAAATCAAATTCCTTTGTGAGTTCTTTGTCGGCATACCAACCTGCAAAAGAATAGTTTTCCCTTGTTGGCGCATCAGGCTCGGTTATCGTCTCGCCATATCTCAGCCTTTGCGTTGATACCGACGTACCGCCTGCCGTATCAAAGGATATGTCAAAACCACCGTTTACCGACAAAAAAACAGTAACTGCCACAAGCGCTATTAACCCTAGAATTATTGTAACATCAAGCACCTTTATACTTATTTTTGCACGGCTGTAAATATTTCTTTCCATATAACACCCGCTTATCTGCGCACAAGATATTTTCTCATATCTATCGCACACGCTATAAGAATTATGAGGCCCTTGATGATATACTGCATATTGGCATCTATACTCAAAAAAGTCAAGCCAACGAAGATAAGACGAAGCAGAACTACTCCAAGGATTACACCGCGTATCTTACCAATACCGCCCACAAAGGACACTCCGCCAATGACTGCTGCCGCAATAGCGTCAAGCTCATAGTTAAGTCCCGTTGCTGCCGAGTTTGAGCCGATTCGCGCCGCCTCTATAAAGCCCGTTATACCGTACATCACACCCGCCAGACCGAAGACAAGTATTATCACTCGTTTTACGTTAACTCCCGAAACGTTTGCCGCATCAGGATTTGATCCGACAGCAAACATATTCTTACCAAATGCCGTCTTGTTCCACACAAACCACATTATTGCGGTAATTACAAGTGAATACCAAACGTAGTTCGGAATAGGAGTTGTGCCGAGAGAAATAAAGCTTCCGGTAATAAATCCTGTGTAAGAGGCATCAAGTCCCGAGATAGACTGCCCGTTGTTATTTCCCGTCATAAGATACATCAGAAGAGCACCGTAAACGATAAGCTGGGTCGAAAGCGTTACGATAAACGGATGCAGATTGAATTTGGCAGTACAGAATCCGTTTATAAGCCCAACAATACCGCCTATACCGATGGCGATAAGAAATACTACCGCAAGATTCATTGTCGGAAGGTCGGGAAACATTTTATTTGGATATCCCGACGCCTGCAAAAGCGATGCCGCAACACAGGCTACAAGTCCGACTATGCGTCCTGCCGAAAGGTCAGTTCCCGTCAGTATTATAGCTCCCGCGATACCGATTGCTATCGGGAGATTTGCCGCAGACAGCGAAATAATATTTACAATAGACGGTCCTGACAGAAAATTCGGACTTATAAACTGTATAGCAACTACTGCGGCAATAAGAAAGATATAAAGCGAATTATTTATTATCAATTCACGGCGATAATTTGAACGCTCCTCGCGGCTCATCGCCTTGTATTTTTCTATTGCTGTCATATTGATATTTCCTTTCTTTTTCGCATTATACTAAACGTTTTGTGCCGCGAGTCTCATTATCTCCTCTTGCGTTGTCGATGCGGCATCGACCTCTCCCACAAGAAGACCGCCCGACATTACGCAGATGCGGTCGCAAACTCCAATCAGCTCGGGAAGCTCTCCGGAAACCATTATTACAGCCTTTCCCTTTGCGGCAAGATCAACTATAAGCTGATATATTTCAAACTTTGCGCCTACGTCGATACCACGCGTTGGCTCGTCAAGCATAAGCACCTCGGGTTCGGTCAAAAGCCATCTTCCAAGTATGACCTTTTGCTGATTTCCACCCGAAAGCGTGCGGATCTGCGTTCTTTGAGAAGGCGCTTTTATTCTCATAGACTTCATAGCCCATTCTGTGTCCTTTTTTCGCCTTCCCTCTCGAAGTGATCCTAAAAAGCCCCTGTATCTGCGGATATTTGATATCGTCGTATTCTCGCGCAGGTCAAGTATCCCGAAAATTCCCGTCGCACGTCTTTCCTCTGTCAGAAGCGCAAAGCCGTTTCTTATCGATTCGCGTGCATTTCGGTTTTTGACCTCTTTTCCGTCAAGAAATATCTTTCCCTCCGACCTTTCCGAGATACCGAAGATGTTTTCTATCACCTCGGTACGCCCCGCTCCCGCAAGTCCCGCAAAACCAACTATTTCCCCACGTCTGACGTTAAAGCTGACGTTTTTTACAAGATTATGCTTTGACGAAAGCCCTTTGACCTCAAGCACGATCTCGCCCGGCTTGTTTGTCTTATCGGGGAATCTATTTGTAAGCTCTCGACCTACCATCAGCTTTATAATTCGGTCCATTGTGAATTTGTCGGCAGGCTCGGTAATAACATGCT
>JAZSIV010000128.1:0-2167 GCA_045533995.1 Eubacteriales bacterium | reverse complement strand
AGACCGCTTGGCCTCCGACTTGTACACTTTACCTTGTGGCGACCCCGATAGGCAATCTTGCGGATATGAGCGAGCGAGCGCTTAAGGTGCTCTCCGAGGTTGATTTTGTCGCCGCAGAGGATACAAGAAACACACTGAAGCTGCTGACTTACTTCGGCATTCAGAAGCCTCTCGTGTCATATTACGAGCACAACAAGGCAGAAAGGGGCGAGCAGATAATCGCAAGACTTATAAACGGAGAAAGCTGTGCCCTCGTTACCGATGCGGGAACACCCGCCATCTCCGACCCCGGTGCCGACCTTGTGTGTCTTTGTGCAAAAAATGATATTTGTGTGACCTCTGTTCCCGGTGCCTGCGCTTCAATCACGGCTCTCACACTCTCTGCTCTTCCAACCGAGCGCTTTTGCTTTGAGGGATTTTTGCCGACCGCAAAACAGGAAAGAAAAAAGCGCCTTGAAGCGCTGAAATGCGAGGAACGCACTATGATGTTCCACGAAGCTCCTCACAAGCTCCGTGCCACCCTTTCCGATATAGCGGAATATTTTGGAGAGGATCGCAGAATAACCCTTTGCCGCGAGCTCACAAAGCTGAATGAAGAGGTTATCCGCACAACGCTTGGCGGTGCAATTGAGCTCTATGAGCAAAAAGAGCCCAAGGGAGAATACGTGCTGGTCATTGAGGGATGTACAGAAAAAGAGGCTCTCCCCGAAACCGAGTTATCAATTCCCGAACAGGTAGAATATTATATGGATAGCGGAATGTCAAAAATGGATGCCATCAAGGCGACGGCGAAGTCGCGCGGCATACCGAAGAACGACGTTTATAAGCTTATGATATGATTTTTATGTACTGTGCACAAAAAATGGACATACAACGCGCAAAGTTTCCATCCATTTGACGTTTGATTTTCCTTGATTTTTTGATAATTCTGTGTTATTATATTTTATTATATTATAAATTTTTCAGCTTCATGGCTGTGAAAGGAAGTTTTGATATGGAAAAAATGAAAGTCGGTGTTGTAGGCGCGACTGGTATGGTCGGTCAGCGCTTTCTGACACTTCTCGAAAACCATCCCTATTTTGAAGTAGCCGCACTTGCGGCATCCGCTCGTTCTGCAGGAAAGACCTACGAGGAGGCTGTTGGCAGCAGATGGAAGATGAAAACTCCCATGGCGGACAAATATAAAAAGATGGTAGTTATAGATGCCGCAAACGTTGAAGAGATGGGCAAGCTCGTTTCCTTCGTTTTCTGCGCGGTAGATATGAAAAAGGACGAGATCAAGGCTCTTGAAGAAAAGTATGCAAAGGCAGAGATCCCCGTTGTATCCAATAACTCCGCTAACCGTTGGACTCCCGACGTTCCTATGGTAATTCCGGAGATAAACGATGCTCACCTTGAGGTAATTAAGGCACAGAGAGAAAGACTCGGAACAAAGAGAGGCTTTATTGCAGTTAAACCCAACTGCTCCATCCAGTCCTACGTTCCCGCCCTCACTCCCCTTCTCAAGTATGGAATCAAAGAGGTAGTTGCCACCACATATCAGGCAATTTCGGGCGCAGGCAAGACCTTCAAGGAATGGCCTGAAATGATAGATAACATAATCCCTTACATAGGCGGAGAGGAAGAAAAGAGCGAACAGGAGCCCCTTCGTGTTTGGGGTAAGGTTGAAAACGGCGAGATCGTTAAGGCTGATGCTCCCGTTATCACCACACAGTGCATTCGTGTTCCCGTTTCAGACGGTCACACAGCGGCTGTATTTGTAAAGTTTGAAAATAAGCCTACAAAGGAAGAGATCCTCAAGGCTTGGGCAGAGTTTGAGGGCAAGCCTCAGCAGCTTGGTCTTCCCAATGCACCCAAGCAGTTCATCACATATTTTGAGGAAGACAACCGTCCTCAGGCAGCTCTCGACCGTGACATTTACGGTGGAATGGGCGTAACCGTAGGCAGACTTCGCGAAGACAAGATCTACGACTACAAGTTCGTAGGACTTTCTCACAACACACTTCGCGGTGCAGCAGGCGGCGCGGTTCTTATCGCAGAGCTTCTTTACAAAGAGGGCTATTTTGATTAATTGAATAGATAATAAATAGATTCGGGGGAAACCTTTTTGTAACAAGGTTTCCACCGCGCCCCTTCCCAAAAACTTTTATATGATTTTTGGGAAATC
>JAZSIV010000112.1:0-8860 GCA_045533995.1 Eubacteriales bacterium | reverse complement strand
TGCATTACCTGCTCGATAAGCTCATCGTAAGCGCCCTTGTTGATCTCGTCAACGCGGTTTGCAAGGTGCTCTGTCTTAGGCGCTATGTACTTGCCTGTAAGGCGGCGAGCAAGAAGACCTACCATAGGATGAGAGATCTCTGCAGGGCAGCGTACAGAACAGCAGCCGCAGCCTACACAGTCAAACGACTCCTCAGCACACTTCTCAAAATCGCCTCTCTGCGCGTAAGCTATGTACTGCATAACGTTAAGACCCTGTGTACAAGCCTTAGTACACGCGTTACAGCCAATACAGCTGTATATTTCGGGGTAAAGCTCCATCATAACCTGCTGGTTGGGACGGATCTCGTTTATCTCATAGGTTCTCTTGTCTGTTGGGAAGAAGGGTATGCTTGCAACGTACATTCCCTCCTGTACCTGTGTCTGACAAGCAAGACAGGTCTTGAGTTCATTCTGACCTTTTATTCTGTATATAGTAGCGCACGCGCCGCAAAATCCGTGACGGCATCCGCAGCCTCTCTTGAGGGTGTAGCCTGCATATTCCATAGCCGTCATAATGGTAAGATCGGCGGGTACACTGTATTTCTTACCGAAGAAATACACATTAACCATTTTTTCCATATTAGGTATCAGTCCTTTCGTTATTTATCAATATTCGTTCGGAAGCTCGTCGATCTCATCACAGCGGAAGACGGGGCCGTCCTTGCATACGTACTTGGAGCCAATGTTGCATCTGCCGCACTTGCCGACTCCACACTTCATACGAAGCTCAAGCGTCGTATATATCTTTTCCTTGGGAACTCCCATTTCCTTAAGAGCGGCCAAAACAAACTTTATCATTATAGGGGGGCCGCAGATAAGCGAGATGGTATTTACACCGAGATCGATCTGTCCGCCCTCGCCGAGCTCCTTGACGTAGGTAGGAACAAATCCAACGTGTCCTTCCCAGCCCTCTTGCTCGCGGTCAATGGTAAGGTGAACGTTTACACCCTCTGTATTCATCCAGAGCTCTCTGATCTCCTTGAGCTGAACGAGGTCGTCAGCAGAACGTGAGCCGTAAACTATATCTACCTTGCCGTAATTCTGTCTGTTATCTATAACGTAATTGATGACCGAGCGCAAGGGCGCAAGACCGATACCGCCCGCGATAAAGAGAAGATCCTTTCCGCGAAGCTCTGTTTCAACGGGAAAATTGTTTCCGTAAGGTCCTCTTACCGTGATCTGATCGCCAACGTTAAGACTGTGCAGATACTCTGTGAGCATTCCGCATCTCTTGATACTGAATTCCTGATATTCCTTGTTTGTAGGTGAGGATGTAATTGAGAACATACCCTCACTGACACCCGGTGCGCAAAGCATAGCGCACTGTCCCGGAAGGTGCTCAAACAGCTTGCCGCCCTCGGGAGCGTTTACTCTGAAGGTCTTGACATCGGGAGTTTCCTCGCGTATATCGGTTATAACACCTACCATAGGAATAAGGGTATCGTGCTTATATCCGGGATGACAGGTACACTCGTGTTCTTCTTTGTGATCGTGTACGTAACTCATTTTGTGCTACCTCCCTTTGAAAAAGCCTTGATGACCTTAACGATATTTAGCGCCGCAGGGCACTTGTCAACACAGCGTCCGCAACCCACGCAGGAATACATACCGTCATTGTTTGCGGGGAAGTAGACAAGCTTGTGCATAAATCTCTGTCTGAATCTTTGCATCTGGCTCGTACGGTTGTTTCCATGAGCCATCATAGTAAAGTCGGAATACATACAGGAATCCCAGCAACGGTAACGCTGTACTCCCTTTCCTGTATCGTAATCCTTTATATCGTAGCACTGACAAGTGGGACAAACGAATGTGCAAGTGCCGCACGCAAGACAGGGCTTGTAGAGCTCATTCCAAAGCTCGGAATTGAATTTTTCGTTGAGCACCTCTCCGTTCCAGCCCTCAAGCGAGAGGTTGGCATAGGGGAGCTTTTCAACTATTGCGCCAATGGCGTTCTTCTCTTCCTCGACTGCATTTTCATCAGCGTCAGAAAGGAGATCCTTTACACTCTCTGTAAGCTTTTCGCCCTTCTCGGTAATAGCCTTCCAGTAAAGTTCATCGCCTATCATCCAAGCTGCTACGTCTGCAACGGGCTCGGCACAGTCAATGCCGAAAACCTTACAGAAACAGCTTTCCTCGGGCTCGTGACAAGCAAGAGCGACGATAGTTCCGTGCGCGCGTCTTGCGGCATAGAAGCTGTCAACAGGCTCTGAAAGGAATACCTTGTCAAGAACCTCGACACCCTTTACGTCACACGCCTTCATACCGAAAACGACGAAGGGCTCATCAACAAGTGCCTCGGGAGAAATTTTTATATTCTTTCCTTCCTTGAAGCAGGAATAAAGTGTTTCACTCTGAGGGAAGAAAACGTCCTTCGGAGATTTTACGCTCTTGAGAGTCTCAAGATCAACACACGCATCCTCGCTCCAAGCGGCAAAATTAGTCTGATCTGCCACCTTAACGGGAAGATAAAGCTCGTTAGTCTTTTTAATGAGGGCGAATAATGACGCCAGATCATTTTTAGCTATCTTATACATACATTAGCCCCTTTCGTTTACTATGCTCGGCTCTGCATCTTCTGTATCGAAGCTTACAAGAGGAGCGCGGCTTCCTGCCTCAGCGCCCGCGGTGTAGTCACCGTAAAGCTCGTTTATATCCTTAATAAACTTTCTGTTAAAGAGGTGAAGCGGTATACCCTGCGGACAAACTCTGCTGCATTCTCCGCAATCGGTGCATCTTCCCGCAACGTGGAAAGCGCGGATGATGTGGAACATCTTTTCCTCAAAGCTGTCTACGTTTGCCTTCTGCGCGCTGTCAAACTTCGTGCTGTCAAATACACACTTGCGGCACGAGCAAGCGGGGCAGACGTTTCTGCAGGCATTGCAACGGATACATTTGCTGAGCTCCGCCTTGAAAAATTCAAATTTTTCCTCAGGGCTCATTGCCTCTATCTTAGCTACCTCGGCAAATCTCTCGCGGTCTGCCGTGTCTCTCGACTCGCCTATAAGCTCGTCATATACCTTGTGCTCCTTGCCCTTACAAACGTGGCATCTTTCAAGCATCGCGTCATCATAAGAACAGCTCTTTTCACCGTAAAGAGTATCGATCTTAAGGGTGTCGCAAGCATCGCTCATCTCTGCTCCCGATATCGAGAGAATACCCTTAATACCCATTTTCTTTATCTTTTCAACGTCAAGCTTTCCCTTACAGCCAACACCCACGACATAAGCCTTGTCGCGGTCGATCCTGTGCTCTGTAACGAGCTGATTAAAGCTGAATGTATCGCAAGGCTTGAGAAAAACAAGAGTTTTGCCCTCAAGCTTTGACGCTTCTATCAAATATTTTGAAAGGTTAGCTCCGCAAAATCCGTTGTAAACGAATCCATCAAGAGCCTCAGCGCTCTCAAAGAAAGCAGGCTCGGGATTATAAGGCATATCTCCCGCCTTCCAGCCGAGAACTCTTGCAACGCTTCCGTCAGAAAGCATTTCTTTTGCTCTGTTTATCAGTTCTTGCATCTTATATCCCCCAATCTGACGTTCTCGCCAAGGCTATGTATCTTGGCAACGAAGCTGTTCATCGTCTCCGAGAATTTTACACCCTCAGCCGCAGATACCCATTCGACACGAGTCCTTCCGTTCTCGATCCCGATATAATCAAGCATCGAGAAAAGAAGTGTCATTCTTCTTCTCGCATAGTAGTTACCCGTGCTGTAATGACAGTCTCCGGGGTGACAACCACACATTATAACACCGTCGGCTCCCTTTTCAAAGGCTCTGAGAATAAACATAGGGTTTACTCTGCAAGAGCAGGGCACGCGGATTATCTTTACGTCTGCAGGATATGAAAGTCTGCTGCTTCCCGCAAGGTCAGCGCCTGCATAACTGCACCAGTTGCAGCAAAAAGCAACTATTTTTGGTCTGAATTCTTTATTTTCTAACGACATATTGCATCTACCTCCGCCAAGATCTGTCTGTTAGAGAAGCCCTGAAGATCCATAGCACCCGAAGGACAGGTTACCGTACAAGCACCGCATCCCTGACAGAGCGCGCTGTTGACACTTGCCACGCGGCGAGTCTCGCGGATTCCGTGATCGTTTATAAGCTTTTCTTCATAAGTAATAGCACCGTAAGGACATACGTTTGCACAGCTTGAGCATCCGTTACAAAGCAGCTCGTCTGCCTTTGCCGTACAGGGGTTGGTCATCAGCTTATCCTTTGCAAGAAGTCCTATGACCTTAACTGCCGCAGCACCCGCCTGCGATACAGTCTCGGGGATATCCTTGGGTCCCTGACATACTCCCGAAAGGAATATGCCCGCTGTAGGAGACTCTACGGGACGAAGCTTTGCATGGGCTTCGGTAAGGAAGTTCTTTGTATCGATACTTGCCGTGAGCATAGTAGCGATCTTTCTAACATCCTTATTAGGCTCGATAGCGGTAGCAAGAACGACCATATCTGCTTCCTTGAGGATCTGCTTATTATCAAGAAGATCCGAGCCCTGAACGAGAAGCTTTCCGTCGGGCTGAGGAATTACCTTTCCTACCTGCCCCTTTATGTAGTTTACGCCGTACTGCTCAACTGCTCTGCGGTAGAACTCGTCAAAGTTCTTACCGGGTGTACGAACGTCTATATAGAATACCGTAACGTTGACGTCCGGATATTTGTCGCGGATAAGCATTGCGTGCTTTGCTGTATACATACAGCAGATCTTTGAGCAATAGGGCTTGCCGCGATCGTCGGAGCAACGGCTTCCGACGCACTGAATGAACACGATCTCTTTGGGAGCCTTTCCGTCGGAAAGTCTTTCAAGGTGTCCGTGTGTGGGGCCTGCCGCATTCATAACACGTTCAAGCTCGAGCGAGGTTATAACGTCCTTGCTCTGATTGTATGCATATTCGTCGTACTTATCAAGATTTATAGTATCAAATCCGGTAGCCACAACGATAGCTCCGTATTTTTCTGTTACGATCTCATCCTTCTGAGTGTAATCTATTGCGCCCGCCGCACAAACCTTCTGACAAAGTCCGCACTTGCCCGTCTTCATCTTTATACAAGCCTCTGTATCTATAACGGGAACGTTCGGGATCGCCTGCGCAAAGGGTGTGTAGATAGCGCTTCTTGTGTTAAGTCCTCTGTTGAACTCGTTAAGCGACTTCTTTGAAGGACACTTTTCCTGACAAACTCCGCAGCCCGTACACTTGTCGGCATCTACGTATCTTGCCTTCTTGCGAATATCTACCGTGAAATCGCCAACGAATCCGCTGACCTTTTCGACTTCACTATATGTATAAATGTTGATCTTCTCGTGCGCCGCGGCCTCAACCATCTTAGGTGTGAGGATACAAGCCGAGCAGTCAAGTGTCGGGAAGGTCTTGTCGAGCTGTGACATTCTTCCGCCTATACTCGGTGTCTTCTCTACGATGTCTACCTCGTATCCTGCTTCTGCGATATCAAGAGCAGTCTGAATTCCCGCAATTCCTCCACCTATAACGAGGGCACGCTTTGTAACACGGCTCTCACCGGGGAAAAGGGGCGCATTGAGATTTACCTTTGCAATTGCAGCTCTTGCGAGAATAACCGCCTTTTCGGTAGCCTCCTCAACGTTCTTATGTATCCAAGAGCAGTGCTCACGGATGTTTGCGATCTCAACCATATAAGGATTGAGTCCCGCTCTCTCGGCCGCCTTTCTGAAGGTAGACTCGTGCATACGGGGCGAACAGGAGCAGACAACTATACCGGTCAACTTCTTCTCGCGTACAGCTATCGCTATTCTTTCCTGACCTGCCTCGGAGCACATATACTGATAGTCTTCTGCGTGCACAACACCGGGCTCGGACTGAATTACTTCAACAACCTTTTTAACGTCTACCGTTGCGGCGATGTTACTTCCGCAATGACAGACAAATACACCTATTCTCTGCATACTAATTACCTCTTATATCTTCTGAATGCACTGACAAGGAGCTGCTGAGGAAGTTCTTCGTCAAGAAGCTCGGGGATCTCGTCAGCCTTAAGATAATTTCCGCCCCTCTGACGTACGACGATCTGTCTTGCCGCGTCAATAAGCTTACCGGGCTGTACGTCTCTCGGGCAGCGCTCAACACACGCAAAGCAGGACAAGCACTTCCAAAGCGTCTTTGAATTTACAAGTGCCTCAATATTCTCGTTAGCAACGTAGGATACGAACTGATGAGGCTTTATGTCCATCTCATTGTAAGCAGGACAGGTTGCGGAGCACTTTCCGCACTTCATGCATTTTAGAGGATTTACTCCGCTTATCTCGTGAATAAGCTCTGCTTGCTTCTTTTCTGTTGTCATGCCTCGCACACCTCCTCTTTAACACCGAGCGCCTCTGCAAGAAGCTCTGTAAAGTAATATACGGGAAGAACACCATCTGTGCTCTTGTTTATGTTATACATACACAAGGGACAAGCGGTAATGAGCATATCCGCACCAAAGCCCGATGCGCTGTCGGTTATCTTCTGACACATATTCTGCGCCATTCCCTTCTCCTTAAGAGATATGTATCCGCCGCAGCACTCATTGCGGTAAGGGTATATCACAGGCTCTGCGCCAATAGCGCGGATGAAGTCTTCTATGATCTTCGGATTCTCGGGATCGTCAAAGGACATCACCTTTCCGGGACGAAGCAAAAGACAACCGTAATACGCGCCTATCTTCTTACCCTTGAGAGGATTTACTACCTTCTTCTTAAGCTCGTCAAATCCAACTCGGTCGCGAAGCACCTCGAGAAAATGAAGTACGTTCGTCTCTCCGGCATAAGGTGTATCAAGCTTCATATAATTGTTGGCGCGCTTTCTTATATCATCGCATTTTTTCATATCATCGTTAACACGCTTGATAACGTGGTGACAAGCCGAGCAAAGAGTTACAAGCTCCTGTCCCTTCTCTTTCGCCTCGTTAAGCGCGCGCACCGAGGAAAGCTTTGTAGCTATCTCGTCGCTTCCAAGCGGATAAACGCCGCCGCAGCACTGCCAGTTTTCAATTTCCTCCAACTCAAAGCCAAGAGCCTTTGCCGATACTCTCGCATAAGCGTCAAGATCCTTTGCCTTGTTCTTCAGAGTACAACCGGGGTAATAACTGTACTTCATCTTGTTTTTTCCTTTCAAAATATTGTAAAATGCTATCTGAATTTAACTATTTATGTCAATTTATTCACCCATAATAAGGCAACTATACGTCCGTCAATAATTTTTGGCGGACGTAGTTTTTTAGTTTATATTGTAAGACCCGAAATAACGTTTTTAAGAGCATCCGCACTGTGTCTAAGCTTGGCTATCTCTTCATCGGTAAGGTTCATCGGAATCTTACCGTGAACTCCTCTCGGACCTACAAGCGTAAGCGTACTGAGGCAGACGTCCGAAATTCCGTATTCACCGTGCATCATAGAAGAAACGGTAGATATAGAATCGGATGAAGCAAGCAATATTGCACACAGCTTGCAAACAGCGGTGGACACCGCATAGAAGGTTGCTCCCTTGTACTTGATGATGGTACCTCCCGACTTCTGAACGTAGGTAAGCATCTGCTCTTTGTCAAGCTCGGAAATTCCCTTTCCGCGATCATTCATAAGCTGATGATATTCGTCGATATGAACACCCGAAACGAAAGATCCCGACCAAGGAATAAAGGATGTGTCTCCGTGCTCACCAAAAACGTAAGCATGAATATTCTTCTGTGCGACACCGTAGTGAGCAGACAATGCATAACGGAGACGGGCTGTGTCAAGAATAGTACCCGAGCCTACGATCTGTCTTTCGGGAAGACCCGATATCTTGGTAAAAGCATATGTCAAAATATCGACAGGATTGCTTACCAATACGTAAATAGCATTAGGGGCTGCAGCAACGATCTTAGGTGTGATCTCTTTAAGTATATCAAGATTTACCTGAGCAAGCTCTATTCTTGTCTGACCGGGCTTTCTTGCAATACCCGACGTGATAATAACTATATCAGAATCTTTGGCATCGTTATAGTCACCCGCAACTATGGAGATAGGGTCACGGAAACAAGTCCCCTGAATTATATCCATTACCTCTCCCGTTACCTTGTCCATATTAACGTCCATCAAAACGATCTCAGACGCAATGCTTTCTGCAGAAAGCGTGTATGCGATCGTAGCGCCAACATTTCCCGCACCGATTATAGTAATTTTGTTTGCCATAACATCAAATTTCCTTCTAAATGTATTTTGTCTGTCGAGCCGCGCGCTCTTCCCGTGCTCTTTGTCACCAAACAGCACAAAACTTCCGCCTCGTTTTTTGGTAGCAGCGATACAAAATCTCGCAAACTAAATAACATTATAGCAGTTTGACAATTATTTGTCAAGCGGTAAAAATAATATTATTCACTATAATATATTATACACAAAAAGGTCGAAATTTCAATATATATCTTATTTGTTTATTAATATTTGGCAATTTTTATGAATTTTTGTACATAAAAATCTATTATTTCTAAAATTCAAAATCAAATTTTAAAAAGGTATTGAATTATTTGTGAAGGTGTGTTATAATAATTTTCGTTAATGTTTTTGGGCACCGCAACAGGATATAGCAGAAAGCCTAAAAATTGAATATGTACAGTTTGCATCATGGAGAGTTATTTCGCCTTTGGCGAGAATACCCGCACCCTACGCTTGCCTTGCGAGCTTGTCGATCTTCGGGTGGGGCATGCGAAGTGGATTCGACGAGCGAGGCTCGCCGAGCCGCATTTTGTCGGAGCTCCATAGTTATGATGCACGCTTGTGCATCATAACTATGGAGAGATATCGAAGCGGTCATAACGGGGCTGACTCGAAAT
>JAZSIV010000024.1:0-2307 GCA_045533995.1 Eubacteriales bacterium | reverse complement strand
CCTTTTTTATGATCAACTATCGTTTTCTTGCTGTGGGATATAAGGTCGCGATATTATAAAACTTGGTAGGGGAGCGCCTTGGTGCTTCCAAAAATAAATAGAAAAATAATTTTCCCGTCGTTGTGAAAACGTCGATTTGATTCCAAAAAATTAATTAAGGTTTTTGGGGGGTGCAGGGGGTCTTTTTGCAAAAAGACCCCCTGCTAAACCCTCCACCTAACTATCCTAAAAACTGTTTTTCGTAAACCCTGCAACGTATTCGCGCATTTCGGATTTTGAGGAAACGGCGCGAGCACCGTTTATAAGCTCCTGTCGCTTGTCATCGGGGAGCTGTGCGAAGACACGCATTGCCTCAACGTTTCTGGCAAGGGCTGACGAAAGCCCGAGCGGAATGTCGGAAAGGAGTGAAGGTTCCTTTCCCTTTTTATTGCTTTTATTTTTTGATGTTTCCATTTTCAACCCACCTTTTTTAATAGTATTTTCGTTTTCACAAATTTTAACCGTCAAAGCTGTCAAAATGTCAAAAAACCATAATCTTTATTATGAATAATCGTCAAAATAACATTTTAAATATGATTGACAGGTATTTTATTAAGTGGTATAATATGTTGATATTTAAAACTTTTGAGGTTATTATGCAAATTTTAGTTACTTTATCAATTGCTATGCTTGCAGGACTTCTTATGTCACGTCTTGCAAAGCTTCTCAAGCTCCCTGCGGTCACCGCTTATCTTGTTGCGGGAATCGTGATAGGACCGTTCGTTCTCGGCGCATTTGAATTCAATTTCTTGGGCGATGCACTCACACATATCGGCTTCTCACCGTCCGATTTCGGACTTGCGGAGGGAAGCACGGCAAATCCCGCTTTTGAGCTTATCTGTGACGTTGCTCTCGGATTTATCGCATTCGCCATCGGAAACGAGTTCAGACTCAGCGAGCTTCGTACAATAGGTAAGCAGGCAACAGTTATAGGAATTTTACAGGCAGTTGTCACGACCATTGTTGTTGATGCCGCGCTTATTGCTCTTTCATTTGCAATGCCTGACGTTCTCACACCCTCTATGGCAATAATCCTCGGCGCTATTGCAACGGCAACAGCTCCCGCGGCAACGCTTATGGTCGTTCGTCAGTACAAGGCGAAAGGAAAGCTTACAAACCTGCTTCTTCCCATAGTCGCTCTTGACGATGCGGTAGGTCTTGTAATTTTCTCTATCTCTTTCGGAATTGCACGCGCGATGAACAGCGGAAGCGTAAGCATTCTTTCGGTCATTGTCAACCCCTTGATCGAGGTCGTTCTTTCACTTGCTTTCGGTTTCATTATGGGCGCTATATTCACTGTTTTCGAGAAATTCTTCCATTCGGGCTCAAAGAGAATGTCTCTTTCGATCTCTTTCGTTCTTCTCACTGTTGCGCTCTCAATGCTCCACTTTGAGATCGGCGAGATCAAGATCGGGTTCTCTTCGCTTCTCGTATGTATGATGCTCGGTACGGTATTCTGCAACCTCTGTGACTTCTCTGCCGACATTATGGAAAGAGCAGACAAGTGGACAGCTCCCTTGTTCGTTCTCTTTTTCGTTCTCAGCGGCGCGGAGCTCAGACTCGATATTCTCACCTCGGGCGCTGTAATTATTATTGGTATCGTTTACATAATCTCCCGCTCGTTCGGTAAATATTTCGGAGCGTTCAGCAGTGCAAAGCTCACACATTGCGAGCCTAATATTCAGAAATATCTCGGAATCACTCTTCTTCCCCAGGCGGGAGTTGCGCTCGGCATGTCGTCGATCGTGCTTCAGACTATGGGACAGGACGGAGTGCTTATCAGAAATATAGTTCTTTTCGCAGTTCTCGTATACGAGATCTTCGGACCTGTTCTTACCAAGATCGCGCTTACTAAGGCAGGCGACATCAAGGAAAAGACTACTGAAGGATTTAACCGTGCGAAGTTCCTTGAAGAGCAGGCAAAAAAGATGCTTAATAAGACACTTCACCATACAAAATAAAGATCATATTGTATAAAAGAGATTTGCAGGGGGAGCTTTTTTAAAAAAGCTCCCCCTGCACCCACTTAAAAATTTTTCGGACAAGTTTTTTGGGCAGAAATTAAAAATTTTTACAACGACGGAAATTTTTCTGTTTGTTTTCGGGAGGGGCTTGCCCCTCTCATGCCGAATTTGTGTGGTATCGACTCACGCTTTTATTTCCCACAACATGAAGACGTTAGGTAGATCTTAAGAAAATGTCCAAGAAGTTTTTGGGGAGGTGCAGGAGGGGGCTTTTTGAAAAAAGCAAGTCGGATCGTAGCCATGT
>JAZSIV010000055.1:0-2236 GCA_045533995.1 Eubacteriales bacterium | reverse complement strand
AACAGTGGTTATCGTTCCGCAAAGCTTGTCATCGGAATGTCCTTCATTTACTGAGAACTGCGGATTCTGCGCCAGCCTTTGGAAATTGCTTTCAAATACGTCCTTATCAAGATGATAGAAATAGTAGTCGGCTTCCTTTATATAGATATTGTCATACTTGTTGTTTATTGTAAGCTCTACTTCAAGACGCTCGCCGGGATTGTACGAGCCGAGCGAGACTATTCTGTTCGAGTCATCACCGAGTATCTTTCCGATATACGCCTTGTTGACGGTAAGTGAAGCCTCGCGCGAATAATCGGCAGGGATGTGGACGAAGATCTCGTCGTCCGATAGAGCCTTTATTGTAAATGTTATTCTTGCCTTGCTGTCACTTGAGGTCAGCGAGTATTTGACGTGTCCCGCAGAGCTGCTCTTCGCACAGTTCGTAGTAGTCATGTTTTCGGTCTTGATAGGAACGAAAATATTCTGTGCGTCCTCGCCAAGCATAGTGTCTACAAGTGAATTAAGACGGTCAAAGTGACTCAGATGTTCGTCCATATCAAAATCGTATATCGAGCTATCAGTGCCGTAGGCAATAGAGAGTGCGTACGGATTTTTATAAGCGACGGCTTCTTCCTCGCGGAATTCTATTGAGTAGTATTCGCTAAGTGAGATAGAATAGCCTTCGTTAATAATATATTTGATTCCCATTATCGAATCGTTAACGGGATTTCCGCCAAGGTATTTCGACCAATGAGACGTTGAAGCATAGCCCATCTGATGCAAGAACTTGATCGTAGATGCATTCAGGGTCGAGGTCGAGTTTGTAAGACCTCTTATGCCGAGAGCCATATTGTCATTGAGCTTTCGGTGCAGATTTTTTTCGTATCTGTAAAACGAGGTGTCATTTTCCTCAATCGTGCTTACGATAGGGCGAAGCTTTGACAAAAAGTCGTTGTAGCCGTCATAGCCCGAGTAAACTACGTCCTTGTCGTGCTGAACGACACAGGCAAGACTGCTGAGAAAGAGTTCAAGACAAACGAGAGCCGTAATAACGCAGCACACACTCTCCCGCTTAAATACGTTCTTAAGCTTTATATTAAGACAGAGAAGTGCCACAAATACTACAATGGCGAGGATAGAGAGCCAGACCGTTTCGAGTGTGAGAAGCTTACTATCCGATTCAACGTAGGTCTCAAATTCAAGCTTTTGGCAGACAGCGGTAAAGATAACTATCACCGCACCCACGCCGAGAATAAACTTTTCTCCAACCTTTCTCAAATTTCCAAAGCCGCGGTATGCAAGGGTCAACAGGAAAAATACAAATATAAAGCTGTATCGGTAATTTAGCCAGTTAGGACGCTGAAATCCGTGCCAGATAAGGTCAAGCGGGCGCGAGATGAAACAAAGCGAAAAGAAAAGAATGACCATAAGAGATGCGATCTTTTCGCGTGAGCTTATCTTTTTTGACACGAAGTAGACAGGAATGAGCAAAAGCATGAGCATTCCGCCATAAACGTAGGGAAGACCCTCGGGGCGCACCGTGTCATACGAGCCTGCGAGGAATTTCGTGAGAAAATCAAGAACCTTAAAATTCTCTTGGAAAGCCCAGTTGGGATTTGAAAAATCATTTTTTCCAAGAGAGAGCGAATAATAGACCGAAAGAATAATGACCGCGCTTATCGCAACCGCAATGGCAGAAAAGATGGCAATTCTGATAAAGGAGCGCCAAAAATGCCTGTCCTCGCCTTTTGGGTTGTTTCTTCCGTCGTTTCGTGAGTAGTAATAATAGAAGAAATATATTGCTACCCAAATACAGAGCATATATCCGATATAGAAATTGCTCATTATCGCGATCGCGAGCGAGATAACGAAAAGCTTGTACTTACCGAATTTTATAAGCTGTTCGATTCCGTAGGTTATAAGTGGTAGCCATATAAGTGAGTCTATCCACATAATGTTGTTCTGATAGACAACGGCGTAAGCACAAAGGGCATACATCACCGAAAAGGCAATGACAATAAACCTGTTTGGCTTTGCCGAATTCTTGTGGAGATAAAATCCAAACGTCGTTCCGCAAAGCCCGACCTTGAGCAGAATGATAACGAGCAGCGCCTCGAGCATTCTCTCGGTGGGGAAGAGGGCAACAAGATATGAAAGCGGGCTTGCAAGATAATATGCGTATATGCCCATGAACTCGCCGCCTGCCGCGCGTGAGAAGCTGTAAAGCAAACTTGCATCACCGCGGATAAAATTG
>JAZSIV010000004.1:0-2407 GCA_045533995.1 Eubacteriales bacterium | reverse complement strand
CATATTAAGTCTGTCGGGGCTATCCCCTACGATAACATAATATGAAGGACTCATAATTTTTGTTACTTAGCAAATTACGTCGTCTATCTCGACAGGTCTGCCAAGCTCATCGGAGCGGAATGCCGCCTCCATTATCTTCATAACCCTCATAATCTGATTATGCTTAACTATCTGCTCTTCCTTTCTGTCAACGGCAAGGCAAACGTTGCGGTAGAAATCGTGGACCTCGGATTCGGGCAGAGGAATAGTCTTTTCGGCAATAGTCTTCGCGTCTCTGGGTGCCATAGTCTTGGTAAGACCTGCGGCGGTAACTACGGGCATTACGTCCTTCTCGCTCCAATTGGTACAGGATACGACTTTGCAAGGAGTTGTCCATCCCTCGATCTGAGCACTTCCGTTTATACCAAGCATATAGTAACGAGGCAGCGAGATAAAGTTTGACGTACCTACCTCGACTCTCGCGGTAAGCTCGCCCTCAAAATAAAGCTCAAGTCTGAAGCCGTCGTCGACCTCGTAGTTGGTTATATGCTCTGTACGGCAATAAAGGCTCTTCAGCTTCTTGTCGCGGACGATACAAAGTATCTGGTCGATAAGGTGAACGCCCCAGTCGAATATCATTCCTCCGCCGTGCTGCTTCATTCCTCTCCAGTCACCGGGAATTCCGCGTGAGCCGTGAACTCTCGACTCGATAAGGAAAACGTCGCCAAGCTCACCCGACGCGTAAAGGTCTCGCATAACGAGGAAATCTGCGTCCCAACGGCGGTTCTGATGTACCGTAAAGAGCTTTCCCGTTCTCTCGGAGCACTCTATCATCTCCGCAAGCTCTCCGCTGTTAAGCGCGGCGGGCTTTTCGCAGATAACGTTCTTACCCGCCTCCATAGCCTGAATAGCAAGAGGACGGTGGCTATCGTTGGGAACTCCGATGGTAACGATATCAACCGTCTCATCCGAGAGGAGATCCTCTAAAGACTTGTAGACGTGTATGCCGCTCTCACGCGCAAGCTCACGTCTTGATTCCTTAATATCCCAAATACCCGCAAGCTCACATACGTCGTTTCGCAAAATATGTTTTGAATGCCAAACGCCTATTCCGCCGAAGCCTATGAGCGCAACTCTTTTCTTACTCATTATAAATCCTTTCCGAAGCCCGAGGGGCTTCTTTATAAATTATAAATCTGTCAGCCTCATCTTTAAGGCTAATATAATTTTATACTGTTTTTCCCTGTTTTTCAAGTCTATTTTTGATTTTTTACTCGACATCCCTTGCCTTTTGTATTATTTATTGATTTTTCCTTGACATCCCTTGCCTTTTGCCTTATAATACACTTATAATGCAAGAAGGGGGTAAAACTATGCTCGCTATGCATTCAAAGATAACTACCCCGAACGATCCCGTATGGCTTGCGCGGTGGCTTAACCTGAAAAACAATTTTCATTGGCATGAAGAAACGGAAATAGTCTATTGCCAAAGCGGTCGTGCTTGGGTTTTTATTGAAGACAAGGAATTAAAAATAAGCGAAGGTGAAACCGTTTTCATTCCGAGTAAACAAATACATAAAATTGAATCCCTTGATGGCGCTGTCATTATAACCGTGCTTATCGACGGCGATCTTGCCGCAAGCGTGACCGAGCTTACTCCGAGATCCGAAAAGCTCACTCAAAAATACGATATAGTTTCATATTACGAGACGATAAAAGCAGAGCAAATTGAAAAAAACAGTTTTTATTCTTCGATCATTAAAGCCGAAACTCTGAAGCTGCTCGTTAATATCCTGCGCTTTGAGCCGCTCGGAAAAGAAGAAATTTCCGACCCTTCGGAATACGGTAATTACAAACAAATTTTATCCGAGCTTCAAAGAGATTTTGCAAGCATCACTTTTGAAGAAGCCTGCTCGCGCTATTACTATTCACCGTCGCATTTTTCACGGCTTATGGTAAAGCTTACCGGCACGTCATTCACAAAATATATAAATATTCTGCGAATATCAAACGCCGTTGATCTGTTGCAAAATGATAACGAGATCTCTGTATCCGATGTGGCTGAAAGATGCGGTTTTTCTACGCTTCGGAGCTTTAACAGATGTTTCAAGGAGCTGACGGGCTATCCGCCAACCGAAATCCCCAAGAATTACCGCCTTTTTCCCGAGCTCAGAAAAGGCGCCGTTTTAAACGGGCCAACTCACGGAACGTCGATTGTTTTACTTTAGATTTAAAAGGCTGAGTAGAAAATCAAATCTACTCAGCCTTTTGCATTGCGTAAAATTATTTATAACCGTTTTATCCGATAACTATAAGCTCGGTATCGGTAAGTCGGGCGAAAAGCTCAATGTCGGCTCTCGTCAGGGCGGTAGAGACCACCGCGTGGTGCGCGCCGCCGTACACCTATTTCGCCGCCCTCGCCCTTATG
>JAZSIV010000067.1:0-7482 GCA_045533995.1 Eubacteriales bacterium | reverse complement strand
AGCATTCCATATACTCCCGAAATGATCAACCAAACGGGCGGATATGGAATCCGCCACTACGGTATAGATATTTTACGAGTCATAACCACCGGCACGGCCGGTGGTTATGACTGAAATGAGGCTAACGAAAAGGTTCCTCCTTTATCCCACAGGAGAAGGCTTTTTTAGCGTATATCAAATAAAAGCCACACTTTATGTGGGGCAGAAATTTATCCTAAAGCCTCTAATCTGTTTTTTATTGTTTGCAATCTTTCGTCTGCGTGTAAACATTTAAACCGAGAATTTTCATTTAAGGAACAAAGAAAACCATAAGCCATACTTTGTTCGTCACTACTACCTCCTTGTTTAGAATCGTATTTTAATCCTCGTACCAAAAGAGAGTTGTGCTCTATATCTGTAAAATGCTGATATTTTTCCATGTGCTCGCACATTTTATTAAGCTCGTCAAACGCTTGGTCTATTTTCCCAATTTCTGACGAGCTTTTTGCCATATCAAGACAAAGTCTGCCTAATCGATTTTCCCAAAAACCAAAATCTCCATCCGAGAAAATCACATGAAAAAATTTATATATAGTTTCTCTTATACTATGTCGTTCCTCTGCGGTATATCCCGCTTCGGGACACTGTATCATTTTATGAGATGTCAAAAGCATAGCATCGCAGATGTTCCAAAAATACCAACGACAGTGCTCAACCAAATCCTTTCCTTTTAAGACAGAGCGAAGCAAATCCTTATTGCATGGCACCATTTTTGCATATTCTACGGCTTTTTCATAGTTGTCCATTTTTGAATAGGTGAAAGACAGCATTTGAATAGCACCATAGCGAGTTTCCACAGAATCGCTTTTCAAAAGCTTGTTTGCAATACAAATAATTTCCTCACTATTATTTGTGCGGTCAACAGCCCATAAATCATACATTAAGTTGTATAGTACATCTTCTTCATTTGGATATCTCTTTTGCATTTTGCGGCAAAGTTCAAGTCTTTCCTTGCGTTTTCCCTGATTGTACAATACTTGTGCTTGCTGTTTGAATTTTTCGAGATCTTCCTGCTTTCGCAAGGAATTACATCCTAAAATATCATCCACTGTTACTTCATAATAAGATGCAATATACGGAAGTAGGGTTATATCCGGAAATCCGTCGCCGCGTTCCCACTTTGATACTGCTTGAACAGATATACCGAGATGATTAGCAAGATCGTCTTGAGTATTTCCACGTTCTCTACGCAGTTGCTTTAAGTTTTCACCTATTTTGAGTTCCATAATAAATCTCCAACATAAGAAGTAACAAGCGCTTGTTCTGACTATATTATATCATGTATCGGTATGATTTCAATAACCGCATTGTTTAATTTGGGTTGAAAATATCAACTACTCGTATAATCAATTAAAAAGACACACCTGCTTTATCGCAGGTGTGTCTTTAACGGTTTTACAAACTCTTATAAATTGTAAAAATATCTTCTGCTATCTCGTCGGGTGTGCGGTAGGCATCGAGGACTGCGATGTTATCATCAAGATCGGTAAGAACCGAGAAAAAGCAGTTGCGGACACGTGTCAGCGTTTCCGCGTTCTCGAAAATTTCAAGTGTATCGCGCCCTTTTTTGATCCTTTCAAGGCTCTGTTCGGGCGTGAGGTCAAGGAAAATGCAAAGGTCGGGACGTCTTATCTCGGGGCAGTCGAGATTTATCGATTTTACCCAATCGTAATCGGTAGACGAGCCTTGGTATGCAAGAGAGGAATAATAATATCTGTCGCAGATCACTGTGTATCCCGCATCAAGCATAGCGTTTATTCCGTTCTCCTTGTCAATATTATGTGCGATGCGGTCGAGCATAAACATTGTGGCTATCTCGCAGTCGCTCTTTTTAATCTCGCCCGCAAGAACACGGCGAAGCTCTTTCCCCGTCGGAAGTTCGGTGGGCTCTGCAGTCAGCTTCACCTTGCCGCCGATGCTTTCTATTTTCCTTGCGAGAAGATTTACCTGTGTGGTTTTTCCCGCGCCGTCTATTCCTTCAAAAACTATAAACTTGCCAGCCATAAATTCTCCGATATCAACCGACGCTCTGTGTGTCGGCATCCTCTTTCTCTTCTTCTTGATTTTGTTGTTCTTTTTCTTCCTTTTGCTTATAATAAGCCTCAAATATCTCAGCGACGGTTCGCGAAGAATTACCTCCCGCCGCACCTTCTTCGATTATGCACACCGAAACGATTTCGGGATCGGTGTAGGGAGCAACTCCCGCAAAGAGCGCATAATCTATACTGCCGCTAACCTGTGCCGTACCTGTCTTTCCGCCCACTTCAACCGGCACGTGTGCAAAATTGTTATGTATCGTGGGGCTGTTTGTTACCACCTTGCGCATAGCGTTCAAAATAATATCTCTGTTGACGGGGCTTATCTCGACCGTTTCAAGCACGGTCTCCTCATAATCGTAAATAACCTTTCCCGTATAGAATTCGTGCACCGAGTCAAGCAGATGGGCGCACCACCTCGTTCCGCCGTTTGCGATAGATGCCGTATAGACAGCCATTTGCAGCGGTGTGTAGCCGTGATTTGCCTGACCGATAGCGGCAGAGAGATCGTTACCAACGTCCCAAAGGGGAGCAGTGTTTTTGCCCGCTACCATTCCGATCCTTTCGGGAAGCTCTATTCCCGTTTCAACTCCAAGGCCGAGCGGCTTTGTATATTTGGTTATTCTGTCCGTTCCCATTTCCATTCCGAGATAATAGAAAAAGACGTTGCACGAGTCGCGTATCGCCTCTGTGACAGTAGAAATGCCGTGATTTCCAAGGCAGGTGGGTTGATGCAGATGCGGGAAGACCTTATTACAGGTATAGCTTGTAGTACTGTTTATATGTCCTTCTTCAAGCGCCGCAAGCGCCGCGCCAATTTTGTATACCGAACCGGGAGCGTACACGCCGCTGAGCGCGCGGTTGAGCTCGGGCAGGTTTTTATTGCTTAAGATCGAATTGTAGTAGTCGGGATCTCTTGTCTGTGTGATGTCAAAGGTAGGGAACGATGCGATAGAGAGAACGGCGCCGCTGTTCGGGTCAAGCGTTACGCTCGCTCCTGCCTCAGCATAGGTCAGCTTACTTATCGTGTCGGCAAGCGTGTCCTCTGCGGCTATCTGGAGTTTGATGTCGATAGTCAGCCAGACGTCGTGCCCGCTTATAGGTTCGACCTCGTAATATTTTTTGACCACGTTTCCGTTGGCATCGTATTCGACCGCAAGCACTCCGTCCTGACTGTGCAGATATTCCTCAAATGCCTCCTCACAGCCCGAGTTTCCCACAAGGGCGTCCATCGAGTATCCGAGGTCTGTGTAATATTCAAGATCCTCTGCTTGGATCTTTCCCACTCTGCCAAGAATGTGGGAAGCATATCCCGGGTAGCTGTAAACTCTGTCGTAGTCTATCTTGAAGTTTATTCCGTCTATTCGGCTCTCCTCGATATAGCTTACGAGAGAGGGCGGAACGTCCTCTGCAAGAACGTACGAATTATAATAGCCGAACTGTACCCTTTCCATTTCGTAGCGGACTCGCAAAAGGGCAGTGATCTCCTCGTTTGTATAGTGATCCTCGTAGAGCTTGTATTTTTTTTGTAGCGCATCTGCAAGGTCATTTGCCGAAGTTTCTTCAAGCGTAAGCTTATTTGCATCAAGTATACGCATAAGAGCCGCGTATTCCTTTGAATTTTTGTCGTTTACAATACTTGAATATCTGAAGCTCGGATATGTGCCCTCAAGGACGTAGAGATCGTCAGAGAGGTTTTCGTTACAGCCGCAAAGCTCGATAGCCTCAAGTGCCGCGAGGATAGATCTGTTAAGCTCGGGCGTCGTGTCGGGGATAGCTCCGTATTCAAAAACGATGTTGTACTTGATATCGTTTCCGACGAGCAAAACACCGTTTCTGTCATATATCTCACCGCGCAGTCCCGCCACGGTATAGGTGCGGGTCACGTGTCCCTCGTCGTTAAAGTCCTTTCCTGCGCCGTCCGACTGTATGTCAAAGATCTTTATGACGTAAAACAGGCAGACAAGCAGAAAAACAGCGGCAATTCCCACGTATCTTGCGGTGTAGTTTAAGTTGTTTCTTCTTTGCGCTCTGCCGGGGTCGAATTTATCGAACGGCGAGCGTTTTTTTCTGTTTAGCATTCGTTTTTGCACCTTTAATTGAATTTGTCAAGTCGCAAACGCCTTTTGGAGTCGACAGGGATCATACAAAGCTTGACTATAAAGAATACCGGCAGACATATGATAAAGGTACACAGCATCTCCGGCAGAAGTATATTTTTAAGTGTTGAAACAAACGAAATATTGCCCATTATGTAAAGAAGATTTGCAAGAGTCAAAAGCGACTTTGCCACGCAGAAGATGGCAAGGTTTACCGTCCACGACAAAAAGCTTGGAAGCATTTTTCTCGAAACGACTCCGCAAAAGGCTCCGCACAGCATATAGAAAAGAGGTGAGAGCGAGAGCCCCGATGCGCCGATGGCATCAATAATAAAGCCTGCGGCAATACCGCACACAGCCGCCGATCTCTGTGAATCAAGCATAGCTATTGCAACGATAGCGCCTATCATAAGATCGGGGACGGCAGGTAAAAATTTAAGCTGTGAAAAGAAAGAGCACTGTGTAACCGCAAGCAGAAACAAAACGGGCGCAAAGACCGCCATTCGGCGAAGAAAAAGCTGGCGGCTGGATTCGGGGCGGTATGACGAATGCATCATATTACTGACCTCCGTTATCCGAATATCCGATGACCACAAGGATCTTCGTTATGTCGTCAAGCGAATCAAAATCGACAGAGGGCTTTATTACCGCCGAGAGTGTTCTCGTTGCCTCGTCAGCGCTGATGGAAACCACCTCTCCGACGAGAAGCCCTGAGGGATAGATGCTTCCGCTTCCGCTTGTAAATATGCGGTCGCCGACCTTGATATCCGCGTTCGCGGAAATATAGGTCATGGTGCAGTATCCGTCCTCGCGCAGAGCCGAGTCGCCCTCAACCACACCCGTAACGCCCGTTCTCTCGGAATAAACGCTTACCGAGCTTGCCGTTTCTATAATACTTACGACCTTTGCCCAGTCAAGTCCGTATTCCGAAACGTAGCCAAAAACTCCGTCCTCGGTTATGACTGGCATTCTTTGCTTTATTCCGTGCACAAAGCCTTTATTTATTGTAAGAACCGTTGCGTAATTTCCCGATTCGCGCGCGATTATCGTAGCGTCGGTCACCTCTATTGAGGGATTAGTCTGCTTGAGATCAAGATAATTTTTGAGCCAGTTGTTCTGCTCACGCAAAACGCTGTTTTCGTATTTTTCGTTCTCGAGCTGCTTGATCTGCTCCTTGAGCTTTGCGTTTTCCTCGCGCAGCTCGTCGTATTCGGTAAAGACCGAAACGAAGCCGTTTACCGAGTTCGCAATCTGCGTACCGCACCACTGAAAGGGAGTAGCTACCGTTTTCAGTGCGCTTCTGACAAAGCCCGTATAGCCGAAGATAGAAAGCATAGACGGCACA
The DNA here is from genome assembly GCA_045533995.1 of Eubacteriales bacterium. Lineage (GTDB taxonomy): Bacteria > Bacillota > Clostridia > Oscillospirales > CAG-272 > HGM12713. The sequence goes on along the minus strand of JAZSIV010000067.1, from coordinate 1,963 downwards.
AGGACAAGTATCAGTGCGATAGTTACGCATATTATAAAAAATTTAGACTTAAAAAATTTCATATATATCCTTCCGAGATCAAAGATTTATGATCGGAGTTTATTTTTCGGCTTTTTCCTTTTTCGGATATACGGAATTGAAGAAAAGGGCTACGTCGCCTATGTCTGTTCCGCTTTCTATTGCGCACCATTCTTCCTCTGTACCCTCAAAATATACAGCTTCAAGATTTTCGCATGAGTGAAAAATGTCTTTTCCTATTTTTTTGAGCGAAGAGGGAAGATACACCTCACATATCTCTGCGCTTTTCTTTGTATCAAAGGCATAGTCGTCTATTGCTTCAACGTCGTACCAGATAAGTCTTTTCGGGATATACACCCTTTTGCCGTACCTCACGCGGCAGGACGTGACTGTAAGCGAGCCCGCGTCGGTCTTATAGGAAATCCCGAGCTTGTCGTACATTTCCGACGAGAGAAATCTCACGTAAAAGAATATCGAAACTCCGAAAATGACCGCGCCCCAGGAAAGCTCTTCCATTACGGCAACGTAAATTCCGCCAAGGACTCCCGCGACTGTCAAGAGGACAAGACCGAGGTAAAATGACGAGAATTTTGTAATGTTTTCAAGATATATCTTTTCGGGATCGGGAGATTTATCGAGTGTCTCTTTTTTTATTTCATTTTGCTCCATATTATCTTCCTCTGTATTTGAGCAGGTTTCCAAGTGCGCCCTCGCTCTCGATAACTCTGCCTATACCCAGACAGACACTGTCAAGAGGTCTTTTTGCGATAGTTACTCTTATTCCTGTACGCTCTGTTATAAGCTTGTCTATTCCTCGGAGCATCGAGCATCCGCCTGTAAGTATTATACCTCTGTCGTACACGTCGGACGAGAGCTCGGGCGGTGTCTCCTCAAGTGTTGATTTTATAGCGCCTATTATCTGTTCAAGCTCCTCGTTCATTGCAAGGCGCACGTCCGCCGAGGTTATGACCTCAGTAGCGGCAAGGCCTGAATTTATGTTTCTGCCGAATACCACCATACTGCCTCTGTCGGCGTCGGGGTGTGCCGAGCCTATTCTTCCTTTGAGCTCCTCGGCGGTTATCTCGCCGATAAGTATGTTCTTTCTGACGCGCAGATGTTTTATTATTGCGGCATCAAGGTTATCTCCCGCAACTCGCAGAGATTTTGAAGCGACAACGCCGCCAAGGCTTATTACGGCTACCTCGGTAGTTCCGCCACCGATATCGACGAGCATGCTTCCTCTCGCTCCGCCTATGCGAAGTCCCGTTCCGATAGCCGCCGCCAAGGGGGCTTCGATAAGTGCTACCGTTTTCGCTCCCGCTTCAAGTGTCGCGTCTTCGACTGCTCTTTTTTCAACCTCTGTAATTCCGTAGGGAATACAGATTATTACCGAGGGCCTGCTGAAAAGTGAGATGGAATTTGTTATCTCAAAAAACGCACGGAGCATCTTTGCCGTTACGTCATAGTCAGCGATCACTCCGCCCACAAGCGGCTTGAAGGCAAGGATGCCTTCGGGGGTCTTGCCGAGCATCTTTCTTGCCTCGGGGCCCAAGGTCACTACTTCACGGCTCGTCTTGTCAATAGCCACGACAGACGGTGAGCGCAGTATTATTCCTTGCGATTTCATATACATAAATGTGTTTGACGTTCCAAGGTCAACACCTATCAGCTTCGCCATGAAGTCCCCCTCCTTTGTTTTTTTCTCTTACTTTTCTTTTGAAAAAGAAAAGTAAGCAAAAGAAAACTTTTCAAACCTTTTTTGCTTTGGTTTTTAATTATCCGCTGACGTGGAATTTTACCTAAATGTTTGTTTATGTTTTTGAGAAAGAAAAGTAAGCAAAAGAAAACTTTCCAAACCTTTTTTGCTTTGGTTTTTAATTATCCGCTGACGTGGAATTTTACCTAAATGTTTGTTTATGTTTTTGAGAAAGAAAAGTAAGCAAAA
>JAZSIV010000035.1:0-2844 GCA_045533995.1 Eubacteriales bacterium | reverse complement strand
CTCATTCTCTTCATCTTCGGGAGGAAATACTGTAACGAGAACCTCTGTGGTCTTCTGCTCCTCGGCTTCAGTTACGCAGATCGAAATGTTTTCATACTTGAACTCGCTTCCAACCTCGGGAATGCTTCCAAAATGCTCTGTCAGCCATCCGTTTACGGTGGTCGATTCGATCTCCTCGTTCTTTTCAAGCTCAAAGAACTCAAAGAACTCGTCAATGGAAACGCTCGAAAGCACTCTGTAAGTGTTTTCTTCAAGCGCTACTATCGATTCAACAGCCTCGTCCTGCTCATCCCAGATTTCGCCGACGATCTCCTCGATGATATCCTCGATCGTTACAACGCCAAGCGTCAGACCGTATTCATTGAGAACGACCACAATATGTCTGTGATTACTCTGCATTTCCTTGAACAAGGCATCAAGATGGACGGTTTCAGGAACAAACACAGGCTCAAGCAATGCGTCATCGATCTTAAAATCGGGACGGTTTCGCTTAAGAAGATACTCTTTCGCGTGAAGGATTCCGACTATCTTGTCAAGATTATCCTCATACACGGGAATTCTTGAATAGCCCTCATTCTCAATTATGTTAACGAGCATATCATCACTGATGTCCTTGGGCACGGCAACAAGCGCGCTTCTGGGTGTCATTATATCCGCCGCAGACAGACGCTCAAGCTTAAATACGTTCTTTATGTACTCAATATCGTCCTGCTTAAGTGTTCCCTCGTCAGCTCCCGCGTCAAGCATAATAACGATGTCCTCCTCGGACACACTTTCTTCCTTCTCACGAGGATTGATTCCCATAATGCGAAGAACTCCGTTTGTAGACGCCGTTAAAAACCATATTATAGGCTTTAGAACACTTGTAAGGAAAGAAATAATTCCGCAAACAGAATTTGCAAGCTTTTCTTTATTCTTCATCGCGATACGCTTGGGAACAAGCTCGCCAAGAACAAGTGTAAAATACGAGAGAATAAGTGTTATAAGCACGACTGAAACCGTATTTATGACACCATAATGCTTTACCGAAAGATCAAAGACTCTTACAATAAAGCTCGAGAGCTTCTCTGCGAAGTTATCGGCAGCAAAAGCTGATCCGAGGAATCCTGCAAGTGTGATGCCGACCTGAATCGTCGACAAAAACTTTGTGGGGTCCTCTATGATCTTAAGCATTTTTTTCGCCTTTTTATCTCCGTCCTCGGCTAATGCGCGAACCTTCTTTTCATTGATAGAGATAAGAGCGATCTCGGTAGCGGCAAAAAATGCGTTAAGTAAAATAAGTATTAACTGTAATAATAATTGTTTTAATGTTTCAGGCATATGTCCTCCAAAATATAAAAATGTTTTTGTAATTTTTTTAATATCTTCAAAAAATAGTGACGGTCAGCAACGCAATATCAGCGGTGTCATATTACAAAAGCATTTTTTTATTTGTGAAAAAACAATGCACAAGCTTCCCTCTTCGGGGCAACTTCGGGGTAACGGATCCACAAAACCAACTCCTTTCTTTTATACAATTGTTTATTATATCACACAAAATCAAAAAAATCAATAGTTTGCTACAAAAAACTCCCTCCTACTTAGGCAGGAGGGAGTTAATTAGTTTAATCAATTATTAAAGGTGCATTACGCAACGCTCTGTATCCTTGTCGAATATATGAACTCTGGACATATCGAAAGCAACCTTGATCTTGTCGCCGCCTCTGGATGTCGAACGAGCGGATACTCTTGCGATAAGGTTTGTCTCACCAATGTTGATGTAGAGATAGATCTCTGCACCCATAAGCTCAACAACTTCAACAGAAACGTCAAGAGTTGTCTCAGGGCTTGCTGCAACAGCGTCTGCTGCGTCATTGATGCCCTCGGGACGAATACCGAGAATTACCTCCTGACCTATGTAGTCAGCAAGCTCGGGAGCATTTGCTCTGTCGCTGGGGATCTTTACAGATACATTCTCGAACGAGAAGTAGAGCTCGTCACCCTTCTTTTCGAGCATACCGTTGATGAAGTTCATCTGAGGTGTACCGATAAATCCTGCAACGAATACGTTACAAGGCTTGTCGTAAAGGTTCTGAGGTGTATCTACCTGCTGGATAAGTCCGTCCTTCATAACAACGATTCTGGTAGCCATTGTCATAGCCTCTACCTGGTCGTGTGTTACGTATACGAAAGTTGTTCCTACTCTCTGGTGAAGCTTTGTAAGCTCTGTTCTCATGGCTGCACGAAGCTTAGCATCGAGGTTAGAGAGAGGCTCGTCAAGAAGGAATACCATGGGGTTACGAACGATAGCACGACCGAGCGCAACACGCTGCTTCTGACCACCGGAAAGAGCCTTAGGCTTTCTGTCGAGAAGGTGTGTGATATCAAGAACTCTTGCTGCCTCTTCAACACGGCGCTTGATCTCTTCCTTGGGAGTCTTATTAAGCTTAAGACCGAATGCCATATTCTCAAATACAGTCATGTGAGGATAAAGAGCATAGTTCTGGAACACCATCGCGATCTTTCTGTCCTTAGGCGCTACGTCGTTTACAAGGGTATCGCCGATAAAGAGCTCACCCTCTGAAATTTCCTCAAGTCCTGCGATCATACGGAGTGTGGTAGACTTACCGCAACCCGAAGGTCCTACGAGAACGAGGAACTCTTTGTCTTTTACTTCAAGGTTAAAATCCGATACCGCTGTTACGCCGCCCGGATACTTCTTGTAGATATGTCTGAGTGATAAACTTGCCATTTGGATAATCCTCCTAAATAATATATCTTGAATTATTTTTTACATTTTTACGCTTTAGTATTATACCAAATTTTCGCTCAAAATGCAAGAGCTTATTTTCCAAAGTTTAATGC
>JAZSIV010000082.1:0-5047 GCA_045533995.1 Eubacteriales bacterium | reverse complement strand
TTGTTGCCCTGAATATCCTCGATAGTATCGAGACGCTCACGAAGTTTGATCTCCATAAGCTTTGCCTTAAGCATCTTAAGCGCGGTCTCCTTGTTCTGAAGCTGTGAACGCTCTGTCTGACATCCGACAACGATTCCCGTGGGCTTGTGAAGGATACGAATTGCCGAGTCGGTCTTGTTTACGTGCTGTCCGCCCGCGCCGCTCGAACGGTGAGCAGTTATTTCAACGTCCTCGTCGCGTATCTCAACCTTATCAACGTTCTCAAACTCGGGCATAACCTCGATGGATGAGAAGGAGGTATGTCTGCGTCCTGCCGAGTCAAAAGGAGAAACACGGACAAGTCTGTGAACTCCGTTCTCGCTCTTGAGATATCCGTAAGCATTGAGGCCCTCTACTATGATAGTAGCACTCTTAAGTCCCGCTTCTTCTCCGTCAAGCCAATCGATAAGCTTGTACTTGAAATTATGACGCTCCGCCCAACGTGTTATCATTCTGTAAAGCATCTGCGCCCAGTCCTGAGCCTCTGTTCCGCCTGCGCCTGGGTGGAAGGAAACGATAGCGTTGTTCTTGTCATACTCGCCGGAGAGCAGAACCTCTATCTTTTTCGCCTCTGCTACCTTGATTATTTCGGCAAGCTCTCCCTGGACCTCTTCAACACAGCTCTCGTCGTTCTCCTCGATAGCCATTTCAGCAAGAGTGATAGCGTCCTCAAGTCTTGCTTCAAGCTCCTCGTATCCCGCTATGGTATCCTTGGTCTGCTTGAGCTTCTGGAGTATTTTCGATGAATCCTCTTGCGACCAGAACTCTGGATCGAGCGTTTTTTCATCAAGCTCCGCCGCAGTCGCGCGAAGCTCTTCAATTTTGAGAGCCGAGCCAAGCTCCTTTATTTCCTCTCTCATTCCAATGAGACTATATTTAGCATCTTCAAGTGCAATGATCATTATTACAAGACCTCCGTCTGTTTTATGAAACTGATATATAACTTTATAATTATACCATAAACATTTGCACTATGCAATAATTTTTTCAAACTTTAATTTAAGATACCGTTTTTGCTCAAAATATATTCTAAATTATTGACATTATAATATTTTTAATTTATAATAATATAAATATATAATACCTGAAAGGAGTTCTAAAAATGAAAGTAACAAAAGAATCGATAATCGGTGACGTTCTTGACGCATATCCTGATACAGCGCGTTTCTTCTTTGAAATCGGAATGCATTGTCTCGGATGCCCCTCTGCAAGAGGCGAATCTATAGCTGATGCTTGTATGGTTCATGGCACAGATGCTGACGAGCTCATTAAAAAAATAAATGATTTTATTGCTTCCAAGTAATATCAGTTATACTCATAATTAAAGATCGGGGTTGCTTTCGATATTGCGAGCAACCCCGTTAAAATCATTTTTAGCATTGCAAAAAAATTCTGACAAAAGGAGCTTTTAATAATGACATCTCAAATACTTTCAAAGCGTCTTCGCGCCGCCGCTGATTTTGTAAGAAAAGGCTCTTTTGTTGCCGACGTGGGAACAGACCACGCATATCTGCCGATAGCGCTCGTCAAGGAAGGACAAGCTGTAGGCGCCGTGGCATCCGATATAAACGAGGGTCCGTACCTACGGGCAAAGAAAAACATATCCGAAAACGAGCTGTCAGATAAAATTTTTGCCGTTCACACCGACGGACTTTGCGGGATAGAAAAATATTCTCCCAGCGATATACTCATCTGCGGTATGGGAGGCGAGCTTATAGCAGCGATAATAGACAGCGCCCCCTTTACAAGGGACTCGTCTGTCCGACTTATACTTCAACCTATGACACATCCTGAAATTCTGCGCTCGTATTTGCTCGGGCACGGCTTTTCGATAATCGGCGAAGCACTCGTCGAAGAAGAAAAAATATATCAGATCATCTGCGCCGAATATCGCGGTGCAAGTGAAAATGCTCAAAAATATACCGAAGCGGAGCTTCTGCTCGGAAAGATAAATATTGAGAAAAATTCGGCACTTTTAAGAAAGCTTGCCGATAAACATATAGCTATCCTCAAAAAGATACGCGATGCAAAGCTCTCGGGCGAGAACGATGCATCAGACGAAGAAAAAATGATAATGATGCTGGAGGAAATAAAAAATGACTGTAAATGAACTGTACAGCTATCTTAACGAAAAGATACCTCCCTCTCTTTCTTGCGAATGGGACAACGACGGACTTATGTGCTGCCCCGACAAGAACAAAGAGGTAAAAAAGGCACTCGTGTGCCTTGACGTGACCTCGGATGCAATAAATGAAGCAATATTGGGTGGATACGACATAATAGTATCGCACCATCCTCTTATCTTCAAATCTCTCAAATCATTAAACGAATCGGATTTCATCCCCAAAAAAGCAATGGAGCTAATAAAGGCAAATATTTCCGTTATGTCCTTTCACACCCGTCTTGATGCGGTCTCAGGCGGAGTCAATGATACTCTTGCTACACTTCTTGGACTTAAAAACGTCCGCAATTTCGGTCTTTCCGGTGAAGAAATAGGAAGAATTGGTGAGCTGGACGCCGAATGTACGCTTTCGGGTTTTGCGCGTACAGTCAAGGAAACACTTGGCGCGCAAAGCGTCGCTTGCGCGGATGCGGGCAAAAAGGTGAAAACCGTTGCGGTGCTCGGCGGCGCCGGTGGTGATTTCGTTTCGTCTGCCATAGCGGCAGGAGCTGACACCTACGTCAGCGGTGAGCTCGGACATCACAATATGACCGACGCGCCCGATATGGGCATAAATCTTATCGAGGCATCCCATTTTTACACCGAAGACCCCGTATGCGAGGTATTGATGAAAATGCTCAGCGAGCTTTCGATAGAGGCTGACAAATTCAACAGCAACAGAATTTTTACAGTTTAATGAGGTAATTTATGACATACGTTGTTTCAGATATTCACGGCAATTACGATAAATTCAAGGCACTTTTGCAAAAAATTGATTTTTGCGACAAGGACGTTATGTATATTATTGGAGATATCGTTGACTACGGAGATGCTTCCATTGAGCTTATAAACGACATCAGCACAAGATATAACGTGCTCCCTATCGTTGGCGACCACGATTATAAAGCAGCAAAGCTTCTCTCGGCTCTTGACGATATGCTTCGCACAGGCGATATGCCCGACCCTGAGATACTTTCCGAGATGACCGAATGGATAGCCGAGGGCGGTCAGAAAACAATGGAAGACTTCAAAGCACTTGATGAGGAAATGAGAGAGGGCGTGCTCGACTATCTTTCCGATATGGCACTTTATGAGGAAATTGAGGCAGACGGCAAGACTTATCTTCTCATACACGCGGGAATTGCCGACTTTGACGAGGACCTTGACATTGACGACTGTATGCCCGAGGACCTTATTAACGAGACTATTGATTTTGACAGAAGCTATTTTGACGATAAGACGATAATCGTTGGACATACACCCACATATACTATCGACGGTGCAAAGCACGGAAAGATATTTTATTCAGATAACGGAGTTATCGCGATAGACTGCGGTGCGGCTTTCGGCGAAGCGCTTGGCTGTCTCTGCCTTGAGAATGGCAAGGAATACTATGTCTGACGTAAAGGCGCTTAAGCTCGGCGATATTATTGAGCTTTCGATAGACGAGATCAACAATCTCGGTTGCGGTGTCGGAAGATACGGTGGAATGGTCATATTCGTCAAGGGCGGTGTCAGCGGTGACCGACTTACAGCAAAGATAATAAAGCTCAACAAGAGCTTTGCCGTGGCAAGACTTGAAGAAATACTCTGCCCATCAGAATTTCGCGAAGATCCCGACAGTGCTTGCCGAGAGGCGAATGCCTGCGGTGGATGTGTATGGAGAGGTGTCTCGTACGAGCACGAGCTCGAAATGAAGAAAAAGTACGTTGAATCGGTATTTCTGAAGGCAGGAATCGGCGGAGCAAACGTTCTGCCCGTGATCTCAACCGACAAAATTTACAGATACAGAAACAAGGCACAATATCCCGTTTGCAAAACGAAAGCGGGGGTAAAATCGGGCTTTTATGCTACCAAAACGCATAATATAATTCCGATATCAGACTGCCTTATTCAAAATGAGAAATTTGCAAAAATAGTAGCTGCAGTCTGCTCTTTTGCCGAACAGAACAGCATCTCTGTCTATGACGAGAAAAGTGGAAAAGGACTTTTGCGCCATATATATCTGCGAAGTGCCGACGTGAGCACAGAGATAATGCTCTGCCTCGTTATAAACGGCAGTTCTCTGCCAAATGGGCAAGAATTTGCCTCTTACGTAATGAATAAATTTCCTGAAATAGTTTCTGTCGTGCTCAACAAGAACACGAAGAATACTAACGTTGTGCTCGGAGACGAATACACCGTACTTTGCGGAAAGGGGTATATCGAGGACGTTTTATGCGGTCTTAAATTCAAGATAGCTCCCGAGGCATTCTATCAGGTAAATCACGACGGAGCCGAGCTGCTTTATGCGAAAGCGGCAGAGCTTGCCGACATAGATAAAAGCACTACCCTGATCGACCTTTACTGCGGCACAGGAACTATAGGTCTCTCGATGGCAAAGCGCGCAAAAAGAGTGTTTGGAATTGATATAATCGAGGGCTCTATTGAATGCGCAAAGGAAAACGCGCGTGCAAACGGCATTGAAAACGCTGACTTTGCCTGTACCGACGCGGGAGACCCCGAAAATATAAAGAAATGCCTTTTTGAAAGAGGTATTTCCCTTTCAGATGCGACCATAATAATGGACCCGCCGAGAAAGGGCTCAACAGCAGAGCTTATAAAGTTTCTTGCTAATGAAGACGTCAAAAAGATTGTTTACATTTCCTGCAATCCCGACACACTTGCCCGCGACTGCTCCCTTTTTGTAAAATTAGGCTACAAAATGAGTGACGTCCAACCCGTAAATATGTTTCCAAGAACAGGACACGTTGAAAGTGTCGTTTGTCTGACAAAATAGTTTAGTATATATTACTTAATCATCGAGAGCAAGACAATAAAAAGAAATTTTACATTTTTAAGCTGAGG
>JAZSIV010000101.1:0-5189 GCA_045533995.1 Eubacteriales bacterium | reverse complement strand
CTCGGAATGATGCGCAGGTGTGAATTTCTGCGGCTTCATTTCATAAAGCCTTACCGATACTCCCGCCTTTGCCGCCTGCCATGCAGCCTCACAGCCCGCAAGCCCTGCTCCGTATATATTTATAATTGGTTTCATTATTTTCTCCTTTTTTCATACCTTTCTTGAAAGAAAGGTATTGTAGGGATTTCATACCTTTCTTGAAAGAAAGGTATGCCAAAGAACTTCCTAACGTTTTGACCACATTAAATCAAATTTTTCAGTTCACAATAAGCTTTATTTCTACCGCTTATTACTTTTTAATTCGATTTAAAGTTCTTTGGCTCCACCTTTATCGAAAGAAAGGTGGAAAACCTATTTCTCAACTAACCTCTTACTCTTTAACCTGCTGTTTATATCCGCAAGTTTTGTTATGGCAGACGAGGAGCGACTGACCTTTCTTGCGGAAGAGGATCTCACCGCAATCGGGACATTTATCATTTGTGGGAAGATCCCATGATGAGAAATCGCACTCGGGATACTTCTCACAGCTGTAAAATACAGTCTTGTTTCTTCCGTTCTTCATAACGATCTTCGAGCCGCACTTGGGGCAAGGCACACCGATATCCTTTGTCTTCTGCTTTGTAAAATTGCAAGCGGGATACTGACTGCACGCGAAGAAGGTTCCGTACTTACCTGTACGCTGAACCATATCGGAGCCACACTTTTCACACTTAAAATCAGCTACGATGACCTTCTTTTCCGTCTTTTCCTCCTCTGACTTTTCGGCAGTCTGCAAGGGCTGAAGCGGCTTTGTATTCTTGCACTGCGGGTAATTGGGGCAAGCGGCAAAAGAACCGTAGCGACCGTTCTTGACCACCATCACACTTCCGCACTTTTCACATATAATATCGGTCTTCTCAACAGGGATCTGCGGTGCTTCTTCCTTGATCTTCTCGGATGCCGCATCAAGATCCTTCTCGAAATCCTTCCAGAAGCCGCTGAGGATATCGTTCACCTCAAGCTTTCCTGCCTCTACCGAGTCAAGATCCTTTTCCATCTTTGCGGTAAACTTATAATCAACAACGTCGGGGAAGCTTTCAAGCATCAGCTTGTTTGTGACCTCACCAACGGGGGTAGGAACGAGCGCCTTGCCCTCACGCTTTACGTAATTTCTCGTTATAATTGTTGAAATTATTGTCGTATAAGTGCTGGGACGTCCTATACCCTTCTCCTCAAGGAATTTTACGAGTGACGCGTCGTTATATCTTGCGGGCGGCTCGGTGAAATGCATTGCGGGATAGATCTCCTTGCATCCGAGCTTCTGACCCTCATAAATGTCGGGAAGCTTGATATCCTTCTGTTCCTTGGGCTCGTCAGCAGTGGCAGCAGACTCATCCTCGCTCTCCTCATACACAGCCATATATCCGGGGAATTCAACAGTATATCCGCCTGTACGGAAGATATAACCCGCCGACTCAAACTCAGCGTTTACGGTTGCGAGAGTTGCAGACTCCATCTGGCTCGCGATAAATCTCTCCCAGATAAGCTTATAAAGCTTGTACTGGTCTGAGGTAACGTATTTCTTTATCATTGAGGGCTCGATATCTACTCTTGAGGGTCTTATTGCCTCGTGAGCATCCTGTGCACCCTTCTTCATCTTATAATTTCTGGGGCTTGAAGGACAGTATTTGTCACCGTACTTGCCGCTGATATATTCCTTAGCCGCCTCCTGCGCAACACTTGATACACGAAGCGAGTCGGTACGCATATAGGTAATAAGACCCTGAACTCCGCCGTTCTGTGAGCCAATATTTATACCTTCGTAAAGCTCCTGCGCTATTCTCATTATTCTCTGTGACTGGAATCCGAGCTTGCGCGCTGCTTCCTGCTGCATTGTAGATGTCGTGAAGGGCGGTGCGGGAGATTTCTTTCTCTTTGCTCGCTTTATCGACTTAACGGTAAATTCGCCGTTTTTAACAGCATTTACGACCTTGTCGGAATCCTCTTTACTGCAAAGCTTGATCTTTCCGTTCTCATCTCCGTAGAAATGAACGGCGAATCCTCCCTGCTCACCTGCTGAAAGCTCTGCATCGATAGTCCAGTATTCAACGGGAACAAAGTTTCTGATCTCTTCCTCGCGCTCAACGATAATTCTTGTAGCAACCGACTGAACACGACCTGCAGAAAGTCCGCTCTTAACGTTCTTCCAAAGAAATGGAGAGAGCTTATAACCAACTATTCTGTCGAGTATTCTTCTCGCTTGCTGAGCGTTGACAAGATTCATATCGATCTCGCGGGGCTCCTTGATAGCCGCACGTACCGCCGGCTTTGTGATCTCGTTAAAGCTTACGCGCAAGGTCTTTTCCACGGGAATCCCAAGCGCTGTTGCAAGGTGCCACGATATAGCCTCTCCCTCACGGTCAGGGTCGGTTGCGAGGAATATCTTATTTGCTGCCTTTGCCTCTTTCTTGATCTCCTTTATAAGGTCTCCCTTACCTCTGATATTTATATAGTGAGGCTCAAAGTTGTTCTCGATATCAACACCGAGAATACTTTTGGGAAGGTCTCGAACATGACCCTTGGATGCGATCACCTTGTAATTCGACCCAAGATATCCCTTTATGGTAGAAGCCTTTGAAGGCGACTCAACTATTACCAAATTTGCCATTTATATTGATCCTTTCGTTATTTATCTTTTCTGATCGCACATTTCTTTTGTGCTGTTATTTCCTGATGTAAAGTCCGCCCGGCAGCGAGCTTACAAGCCCGCAAAGCTCAAGCATCGTCAGCGCAGTGATAACGTCGGGCACTGACATTCCGTTTTGTATCAACGCGTCGGGACAAACTGCGCTGTTTATAGGCATCTCCTCAAAGATCCTTCTTGTGTTTTCATCGAGTCCTGCAAGCAAATCACTGTTTTGCTCGCTCCCTTTTGCCTGCGGCTCACTCAAAGAAACTTTTTCTTCTTTTTTGACCGACACCACGGTTTCCTTTTTTATATCTACCTTTGTTGAGGTGCCCAAGTACAATTCGTCGCGCATACCGAATCTTAAGAAAACTGATACGTCGATATCCGACGTCCTCTTTGCTCTGTTCAGTCCGCGGTAGTTTATTGCGTCATGATAGAGAAAGTCGTAGTGCTTGATTATATCGTCGGCGCACAGTGCAACGTGCGCACCCTCACGTATAAGGTCGTTAGGTCCTTCGGCGTTTTCCTCTCCAATATTTCCGGGAAGAGCAAAGATCTCACGTCCCTGCATGAGCGCAGTTTTTGCTGTAATAAGAGCTCCGCTTCTTTTATCTCCCTCAACAATAAGCGTTCCCTGACAAAGTCCGCTGATTATCCTATTCCTTATAGGAAAATTATATTTTTCGGGAGGTGTTGACGGCATAAATTCACTTATTACCGCGCCATTTTTTATGATTTTATCGTAAAGGCCCTTGTGCACGGGGGGATAAATGACGTCGATTCCGGAGCCGAGCACAGCAACGGTCTCACCCGATGCTTCGATCGCTCCTGCCGCCGCAACTCCGTCGACACCCTTTGCCATTCCACTTACGATCACAGCATTTGCCGATGCCATTTCATAAGCTATTTTATACGCCGACTGTTTTCCGTATTCGCTCATTTTTCTTGTTCCAACAACGGCAATGCAAAGTCTGTCATTGAAATTCGGGAATCTTCCCTTGCAAAAGAGCACCGCTGGCGGATCCTCAAGCGTTTTAAGTCTTGACGGATATCTCTTATCACCGTAAGAAATAATATCCACCTTGTTTTTCTTGCAGAACTTTATAACCGAATAGGACGGCTCAAGCTCCTTATTACAAAGAGAGTTTTTGAGGCGTTCGCCTATACCCTCTATATGTTCTATCTGTTCTTCGTCCAGCGAATAGATGTCATAAGGGTCAGAGAACCTTTCGATAAGTCTTAAAAAGTTTTTAGATGCGACCCCGCAAGCGCGGGCAAGCCATATCCAATAAAGTGTTTCTTCGCCGAACATAATTTGTCTCCATTCCTTTTTAACTCTTAAGTGTTTCCCACATAAGAATTCCTGCCGCTATAGCGGCATTGAGCGACTCGCACCCGTCCTTCATAGGTATTATAACAGTGCCGTCGCAAGCATCGATGACCTCACTTGACAGTCCGTGCCCCTCGTTTCCTATAACAAAGCAATCATTGCTCAAAAGCTCAAACGAGCCAAGCCTTTTTGCATCGTCACGCAAGGCAGCAGCATACATCCTTCTTCCTCTCTCTCTCAGCATCGAGATATATGCAGGCATTTCGCCGTCACACAATATATCTATCCTCTGCATAAAGAGCGCTCCCATAGCGCCACGTATCGTTTTGGGATTATAAATGTCGGCGCAATCGCCCGAAAGCACGAGTCTATCCACACCAAGTGAAGCCGCAGTACGTATGATGGTCCCAAGGTTTCCGGGATCTCTTATCGATTCAAGAAGAAGCAGCTTTTCGTCCTTATTGGGAAGCCACGATTCGTTTTTGCCATTATTTATTTTAATGAATTTATGGAGCTTGTCAAGATTTTTTGTAACGGTTATCACGCCCTCGGGCGAGATCTCATCGCTCATTCTGACAAAAAGCTCGTCAGAAACGACAACGATACTACACTCGGCGCAAAGTGAACTTATCCTCGGAAAAAGAGTGTCGTATTTTACCTCGTTTATTATAATATACTCGGGCACGATCCCCTTTGAAAGAGCCTCACAGCAGAGCTTTATTCCGTCAAATCTGAAAAGCCCGCTTTCCTCGCGCCCCTTCTTTCTATCAAGCGAGCAAACGAGCTTTACGACCTTGTTTTGCCTTGAACTTATTACCTCTTTTGCCGTATTTTTCAATCCCGACACCTCCCAAAAAAACTTAACAAAGGGACTGTTGCGTTTGGCAACAGCCCCTCTTACAGCTCAGATTAAAGAGCTGCCTTTGACTTATTTACGAGTTCTGCAAATGCTTCCTTGTCGGATACTGCAAGCTCAGCAAGCATCTTACGGTTAAGGTCGATACCGGCAACCTTAAGTCCGTGCATAAATGTAGAGTAGTTCATTCCGTTAACCTTTGCCTGTGCGGAAATACGCGCGATCCAAAGTCTGCGGAAATCTCTCTTCTTCATCTTTCTTCCGGCAAACGCATAGTTGGCGCTCTTCATTACAGCCTGCTTAGCCATCTTGAAGTGCTTAGACTTTGCACCCCA
>JAZSIV010000011.1:0-11289 GCA_045533995.1 Eubacteriales bacterium | reverse complement strand
TCCAAGCTGTTCGATTTTGTTTGCAACGGCATCAAAATCACCGTCCGATTCGGTTTCAAGAAGAACATCAGCCGAAATTTTGTAAACATCACTTATGGCTTTTAAGTTAAAACAATCTGGTAAACAATCTCCTGCCTCCCATTTGGAAATTGCTTGTGGAGAGACCCCTACCTTTTCTGCAACTTCTTCCTGAGTCATAGCAAGCTTTTTTCTATGATTGCGAAGCTTTTCGCCAAATATCTTTTGATCTAACATATTATATCCTCCAAGATTTTTTGAGATAGCTATCTTGTGATTATATTATATCATGGCAAAACGCAACTTGCAATAGTAAATATATTGAGTTTAATTGCACAAACTCTACTTTGGGTTGAATTTCTGCTTTCCTGAGGCTTGCGCCCGAGGGCAAGCATAGCGCGTGGCAGTCCTCGCGCAGTCGGGCAGAAGCCCGAATCCACTATTTACATAGTGTCAGTACATATAAGGCTCCCTCCGGGAGGGAGCTGGCGCCGAAGGCGACTGAGGGAGAGCGCGTTACAATAAAGATCATCAAAACTCCGAAGTCACGCAGGCTCCTTCCGTCACGCTTCGCGTGCCACCTTCCTCCCGGAGGAAGGCTTTGGTAAGCTTCCATCGACAGAAAAACACCACCAAAGATGATTCCATGGCGGTGTTCGTGCTTTCTTCGCTAAGAATGCAGAGATGATGCCCGCGGTGCTTTTTTTACATACTTGCAGACATATTCTCAAATTTTGTTTTTGCTTCGTTTATCTTTGTGTCCTCTGCCTTGGGGGTAGGATACCAGCCTCTTGTACTCATCTCGCCAAAGATCTCGTCCTGAATCTCGTGCTCCTCTTTGAGTATCTGCAAAAGACAATTTTTAACCTCTCCCGTTGCGCTCTCCGAAAGAAAAGTATTATAGTCACCAGACAGTGCTTTCTGTGAATTCAAAAGATCCATCGCCATTGCCTTATCGTCAAAGCTTACGTTCATTTTCATATTCTGTTCCTGCATAATACCTCTCCTTATTTCAAGTTTGAAAGCAAGGTATCATAGTGCTGCTGATGACGCATTGCTATCTGCTCATACTGATTTTTAAGTGTAGCGTCCTGTGTTTGGGATGCATAAAAGCGATACTTTGCCACAAGATTTTCTTCGACGCTCATAAGATCGGAGAGAGCGCCAAGCTCCTTTGCAGTTATCTGTGCCATAAAAACCTCCGTTATCCGTTTACAAAAAGTATTTACCTTTTCTTCCGTTTTATACTAAAGAAAGCTCTTCATTCTGCTAAAGCATTCTTCCTCATACGAAACTATATCGCGCGCAAGCTTAAGTGATGCCTCGGATGCCTTTGAATTTTCATACTCTCTTATATCCTTAGTCATATCGGTAATACCCATTGTATAGCCTTCCATCATCATTTCGGCAATATGGCTTGACGTGGAGTCTATCATTGTATTCATATTGATGCCCATTTTGGAAGAAAGCTTGGTTACTATATTCTCCTCTTTGGGTGTTTTTCCCTCATCATAAAGCATCTTGCTTATCTGTGAGGAATATTCCTCAAGCTTATTAAGCTCACTTGTCATTTCGGTTCTTAAGGCTTCGTCATTTACCTTTGGCATAAGAGTAACGATAGACTCAGAGCCCATTTTTACGTTTTTATACATGCGGTCAAGAAATGCCGCCGTACTGTTTTTCTGATTTGTTTCCATTATAACTCCTAAAAAAAAGATATACACACATATTATTCTGCGTGTATATCCTTTTTATTCTGTTATGATCTTTTTAATATTATTTTTTTTGCGCTTCTCTGAGCTTTTGCTGTCTTATATCGGTTCCGCTGAATATAATTGGCAGATATTCTCCAAATATTCTGCTTGTAATTCTATCCCAATAACGCTTTGCAATTTCGTCTTTGTTAAGATTTGTGCTGATAATGGTAGATTTTCTTGATATTATTCTCGAGTTTATTATATCATAAATACAGGAAACTGTAAACTGATTTGATACTTCGGTACCGAGATCGTCAATTATAAGAAGATCTGCGGTATAGTATCGAGAGGTATCTCCCGCGTCACCGTCAATAGCGCTATTTCCAAAACGACGATATTCAAAGTCTCCAATCATTCCTGCCGCAGTTACGTACAATACGTCAAAGTGCCTGTCTATAACCGTCTTTGCTATTGCCGTTGAAAGATGTGTCTTACCAAGTCCCGTGCCGCCAAGAAAGAGGAAATTCGTATACGTATCGGCACTGAATTCTGTCGCAAAGCCCTTTATTTTTTCAAGCGCATACTTCATTGCATTGTAGCTTGCAGGATTTTTAGAGTAATAATCGAGCGAAAAATTATCAAAAGACTGCGTTTTCATAAGACCGCCAATACCCGACGATTCATATTCGGCAAGTACAAGTGCCTTTTTCATACACTCGCACATACGGGCATCAACGTAGCCAGTGTCACCGCATTTTTCACATTCATAGCGCACGTCAGCATAGTCCTCGGGATATCCGTAAGCGTGAAGAAGAAGTGCCCTTTTGGCAAGCAGCTCCTCATTGTTTCTTTTTATCTGCTCTATTCGCTCGCTTGTTTTTCCGTCGCGCGCAAGTGTTGCGCTCATTATGCGGATTCCCGTCATTGAGAGCTCCGCATCGAGCTCGCGAAGTCCGTCTACCTTTCCGTGCAATTCAGCTCTTCTTGCATCAGCTGCTGCTTGGGCTCTTTGATATTTTTGGGAATATTCTTCTTTTACTCTTGCGAGATCCTTTTTATTAAATCCCATGGCTTTCTGCCTTTCTGTCTTTTTTTGTGTCAGCCTTCCCCATAGCTTCGTCTGAGGGCAGCTTCAAAGAAATCATCATTATCAAAGCTTTTTGAAATGTCCTGACCGCGCTCCTCATTCTTTTTCTCTGCCGCGGCTTTGACCTTTTCGGGTGTATCTATTCCATCGGCATACCAACGCTCAAGAATTCCGTTTGCATAAGCGGGAGCCGCTTCGTGGGTAACGTCGACTGTAATGTCGTACGCAAGGCGTATCATCTCTATGTCGAATCCCATTTTTTCGGTCCAAGAGGTAATAAACTTCTTCTCTTTTGTAGTAAGTGCTCTGCCGTTCATTCCAAACATTGAACGGATCTGCCCCTCAAGCGCACGGGCATTTTCCATTGCGCACAGCTTGTTCTGTAAAGACGGAGCATCAAAAATCCCCTCGTCGTAAAGTGCCAGTGCAACCTTTTCAATATAACGAAGAGTTTTCTTTTCCTTCGCGTAATGCGAAAGAAGCATCAGCACGCACTCCTTGTCATATCCGATATAATCGATCATTCTTGCAATGATCTCGACCTCGTGCTGGTTAAAAATTTTACCGTAAATTCTCGACGCATCAGCTATAAAATCAGAGGTTATCTTTCTCTTTTTCATAAGCACAGTAAGCTCTTCGGTCGTATATGTAGGAATTTTGGTTTGCTCTACCTTGCCATCCTTATGCGCACTTTCGAATTTGTTTTTTTCGGATTTCGTAGCTTCTGCCGCACTTGTTTTCGGTGAGCTTTTCCTCGGTGTACCGAGGAGTCCCGCGCCCTTCCAATACTTTACAGAAGCCGAAAGCTCATCGTTTGAAATTCCAAGTCCCTCACAAATTGTCAGCGCTTCTGCCACTCCATCCTTTTCTTCAAGCAATATAGCGGCAAGCATAACACGAAGGTCTTCTTCATCTGCATTTTTTAATGACTCGAAAAATTCTTCAGGCAAAGATCCACCCTTATATTTCGTGGTGATCTTATCTATCTGCTTCATAAATTATTTTTCTCCCTCATGTCTTGCGATCTCGTAGCAAAGTGTCATCAAAGAGTCTCCAATGTGTTCGTTTTCAACAACTATATTTTTGTTATCAAGCTCAAGCTCTTTTCCCGTGAAATTCCAGATACCCTTAATATTAGTCTTTTCAAGGCGCTGAGCCGCTTCCGTTGCATATTCCTTAGGAAGAGTAAGAATTACTATATCAACCTCGAATCTTTCACACAGATTTTCAAGCTCGTCCATACTGTAAACGCTTACTCCGCCTATTATTTTTCCTATAACAGCTTCTCTTACGTCAACCATTGCCACAACGTCAACGCCGCGCTTTTCAAACATAGAGCTTTTTACGAGAGCGCTTCCAAGGTTTCCCGCACCTATAACAAGAGCACGAAAGCCACATCCTACCCCTAAAAGCTCACATATTTTAGTATAAAGATAATTAACGTTATATCCGTATCCCTGTTGACCGAAGCCACCAAAGCAGTTGAGGTCCTGCCTTATCTGAGACGCGGTTACGTTCATCATCTGCGAAAGCTCCGCAGAGCTTACTCGGGTCTTTCCTTTTCTTATAACCTCGCGCAAATATCTGAAATATCTCGGCAACCTTTTTATAACGGCAGGAGATACCTCTGTATTATTTTTCTTAAATTTATTTTCACTCATTTTTATTCTCCGTTCTTTTTCCGTCAGAATGTTTTTTAGGCGCAAGGCTATATTGTTTTATATCATATCTCGTCATTTGCCGAAGCATTAAGATACGTATCGGCAAAATTTCCGTTAAGGTATTCAAAATATCCAGCCATAGCCACCATAGCGGCATTATCTCCGCAAAGTGAGAGAGATGGCATATAAAGCCTTGCCCCTCTCGAAGTACACATTTTATCGAGCTCGCGGCGTATATGGGAGTTTGCGGCTACACCGCCCGCAAGTATCAGCTTATCAGATCCCGTTATTTCAAGTGCTTTTTTTGCCTTTGAAACAATCGCATTTACAACTGTCTTTGTAAATGATGCCGCAACGTCAGCATATATCGGCTCCTGTCCTTTTTGTCTGCAAGCATTTATATAGTTTAGCGATGCAGTCTTAAGTCCACTGAATGAAAAGTCAAGCGTATCACCGCCAAGCGCAGGTGATGGAAGACTTATCGCATCTCCGTTCCCCTCATAAGCAAGCTTGTCCATTGCCGCGCCACCGGGATAAGGCAATCCTATTACTCTTCCTATCTTGTCAAATGCCTCTCCCGCCGCGTCATCTCTTGTCTGTCCGAGAACAGAAAAATCGGTGTAATTCTTCACCCTGTAGATCGAAGTGTGTCCGCCCGAAACAACAAGTGCGGGAAAATCTCCGCAAAGCTCGTCGTGCTCGATATAAGCCGCCGCAACGTGTGCTTTGATATGATTTACAGCAACAAGGGGTATATTATTTGCAAAAGCCAATGATTTTGCAAAATTCACTCCTACAAGCAAAGCTCCTATAAGCCCCGGGAATGCCGTTACTGCTATAGCACCGACGTCCTTTATTGTTATTTTCGCCTCGTCAAGCGCCCTTTGAGTAACGTGTGTTATCGCCTCAATATGAGCGCGGCTGGCTATTTCAGGAACTACACCGCCATATAAGCGGTGAGTTTCTATTTGCGATGCCACGATATTTGAGAGGACATCTCTTTTTATCTCTTCTCCAAACGCTCCGTCGACCTTCAGCACCGCTGCCGATGTTTCGTCACAAGAGCTTTCAATTCCAAGTATATACATCAAATCTGTCTTGCACTACTGCAAGCCCCCTATGTTTTTAACCATTACTATGGCATTTTCGATTGGCGCAGAATAAAAATTCTTTCTTAAGCCAACGTCCTTAAATCCAAAATTTTTATAGAGTGAGATAGCGGCAATATTGCTCTCTCTTACTTCAAGAGATATCTCGAAAATATTGTTTTCCCGCGCATATTTTACGAGTGCACCGACGATCTCCCTGCCAAGTCCCCTGCGTCTTACATCGGGATGAGTAGCAATATTTGTGATCTGCCCTTCGTCGGGCACCACGAGCATTCCGCCATAAGCATAAACCTTTTTTGTGCAGATGTCGACAGCGGCAAAGCCAACCGCTCCATCTTTGCAGAGCAGCTCAAGAGATTTCTTGGACCAAGGTGAGGAAAAGCAGAGTGTTTCAAGCTCTGCTACCCCAAAAAGCAACTCCTCATCAAGTCGCCTTATCTCAATTTTTTCCATAGATCAATAACCGAATTTTCCCGAAAGAGAATCGTCATCGTCTATCCATGACTGAACGTCGATAATTCGATACTCGTCCCTTGTATCTCTTACGATAACCTGCGATATACCCGCATTGATTATCTGTCTTTTACACATCATACAGCTTGTAGTTCCGGGCATTATCGCTCCGTCCTGAGGAGATACACACACCATATAAAGTGTAGCACCGAGCATTCTTTCTCTTGCCGCCGCAATTATTGCATTAGCCTCGGCATGAACCGAACGGCACATCTCATATCGCTCACCTCTCGGAATTTTAAGCTCGTCACGGATACAGCTTCCGAGATCGTTACAGTTCTTGCGTCCTCTTGGAGCTCCGTTATATCCAGTAGAAACGATAACGTCATCCTTTACGATAATAGCGCCGAACATACGGCGAAGACAGGTACTGCGTTCTGCAACGGTCTGTGCAATATCAAGATAATAATTGTGTTTAGAAACTCTATCCATAATTTTGTTCTCCGTCTACATATTAAAATAAAATGATCATACAATTTATTATACAACCAAACCGACTATAAATCAAGTCTTTTTTCAAAATGCGACATTACTTATTTGCCGACGCAAAATCTTGAAAAAATATTTGCCACGATATCCTCTCCTATCTCCCTGCCGTCAAGCTCACCGAGATGCGACATTGCACATTCAATATCCACACTGCAAAGATCGAAAGGCAGACCCGAATCTATAGCCAAAAGAGCATTTTCAAGATATTTTTTACTTGAAAGCAGTGCAGAATATTGGCGGTCGTCAACGACCACAGCATCATCGTAAAGACTGATATTGCCATCAATAAACAAGGAATTTACAAGCTCTGCAAGCTTGTCAAAGCCCTCTCCCGTTTTTGCCGAGATCAGCACCTTATTGTTGAATATATCAGAAAAATTGATCTCTCCCGAAATGTCGGATTTATTATAAAGCGCAATTATGACCTTGCCTGCCGAGATAAGCTCACGGTAAAAAGGCTCGTCCGTGGGCAACATTCCTTCAGATGAATCAAAGACGGCAAATATAAGCTCGCTGTCCTCGATCTCTTTTTTTGCCCTTTGAATTCCGATGTTCTCGACCAGATCCTCGGTCTCTCGGATTCCCGCTGTATCACTGAGTCTTAGAGTAACCCCGCCAAAAGAAATATTCTGACGGAGAATATCGCGCGTAGTCCCCTCAATATCGGTAACTATCGCCGCTTCAAAACCGACTATTCGGTTATATACCGAGCTTTTTCCAACGTTTGTATGTCCGCAAATAGCCGTAGGTATTCCCTGCGATATAGCACGTCCCGTGTTATATGTAGAAAGCAGCTTTATGACGTTCTTATAAACGTCCTCAACCGCTTCTTTCATCTCCTCTCGGCTCATTTCGTTAAGATCCTCGTCGGGAAAATCAATTTTTGCATAAAGCGAGCCCATCACGTTGGTAAGCGTCTCATAAAGACCTGCAGTTTTATCGGAAAGTATTCCGCGCATACCGCTGCGGCTCAGCAAAAGCTGATTTTCATTCTCGGCTTCAAGCAAATGTCCAAGTGCCTCTGCCTGTGTGAGCTTCATTTTTCCGTTTACAAATGCGCGTCTTGTAAATTCACCTGCGGTCGCCATGCGTGCGCCCGCCTCAATTACCGCCGACAATACACTTCGCGTAACTAAAATTCCACCGTGACAGTTGATCTCAACCGTATCCTCTCCCGTAAATGAATGAGGCGCACGAAAAACAACTGCCATTCCTTCATCAATACAAATACTCTTTCCGCCCCCGTACTCTCGGTAGATACTTCCGTAATACATCTGATTAGATTTGCCATCAGAAAGTGAAGCTTTATTTTGTCGAACAAAAACTTTGTCAGCTATTTCTATAGCTGACGGACCAGAAATTCTTATAATAGCAACTCCGCCCTTTCCGTGCGGAGTCGCAACAGCGGCAATAGTATCAAAAAGTATCATTTTAACTGATTCCTCTTAGCACAAAAGTTTTTAATAAAGACAAAGGGCTGCTGCCTTTTTGCGCAACAACCCTTGCCTAATTTTCACTGATTATTCAGCGTCTGCAACAACCTCTTCGCAGCCTTCGCAATCATCAGCATCATCTATAGCGAGATCGCACTCGTCACACTCATCAAGGAAGTCATCGCAATCAAGAACGAGATCTGCAGTGTACTTTTTGATAAGCTTATAAATAACAAAAGCGATAGCCGATGCACCGGCAACGACAGCAACGGTTACAGCGATTATTTTGCCGTAATTTGTTTTCTTTTTCTGGAACCACATAATTGTATCCCCCTTATAAAAGATTTTCTGTATATAGTATACCATATTTTCAAAAAAATGCAACAATAATATAAATATTATTTGTAAATTTTTTTACTGTTATCCCTTGATATTTTTAATTCAAATAAAAAATTAAGTAAAATACAAAAATTCTCTTGCATTTTTTAGGATTGTATGGTAAAATAGATAGGCTGATTATAAATAATTGCCTGTTTTTGGGCATTATCTTTTTAGGAGGTATAAAAATGACTGTTTTTGAATGGGTTTTTGGCACTATCATATTTTTGCTTGCAGCTTTTCTTGTAGTTGCTGTTCTTTTCCAGTCCGGCAAGGAAAAGGGTCTTTCGGGAACTATTGTCGGCGGATCGGAAAGCTTTTTTGGAAAATCAAAGAGCAATAAGTCCGACAGAATTTTGAACCTGCTTACAACTATCCTTTCGGTAGTTTTTGCTGTTCTCGCTGTCGTAATGTATATTATAATTGCTACACACTAAGTTAAAAAACAACAGAATAAAGAGCAATCTTGCAATTTGGGGTCAAATCTTATCATACTACTCTCGTTTGGAGAAAGCATAATATGTTCAGGATAAAAAATATTTTTCTTTTTTTGTCAGTATTATTTTTAATGCTTCTTTGCATTTCGTGCAGCGGTAAATGTTTTCACCGCGACTTAAACGAGCAGATCGTTGCGCCAACGTGCGGCGATCATGGATATACCCTGTTTTCCTGCAACGATTGCTCTTATTCTTTTAAATCTGATATCGTTGAACCGATACCGCATAGCTTTAATAAAAAAATCACCGCTCCAAGCTGTAAGACCGCGGGATATACGACATACACCTGCGAAAAATGTGAATTCTCTTATGTGTCAGATCATACCGATAAGACCGAACACAGCTTCACATCAATAACGACTGATCCTTCCTGTACCACAGGAGGATATACTACTATTTCCTGTTCGGTATGCTCATACAAATATACAAAAGATCCGACAGATCCCGTAAAACACACGCTTGAGGCCGAGATCATAGCACCGACGTGCACTTCAGAGGGATACACAAGATATACCTGTAAAAACTGCGTATTTTCGTATAAAGCAGATTTTGTTTCGGCAAACACACACAGCTTCACGTCAGAGGTTATCACTCCCACCTGTCTTGATGAAGGCTACACAAGAAAAATTTGTCTTGTTTGCAAAAAAGAAGTGCTTACAAATTATATTGAACCAACAGGTCACGAATACACGTTGACTACCCTGAGAGCTACCAGCTCATCAGACGGATACACCGTGCACGACTGCATAAACTGTGATTACAGTTATAATTCAAATTACGTGTACAGCCACTCGGTATTTCTTGGCGCGTACACCGATAGTGAGTCGCCGCTTGCAAGAGGAATAGACATTTCAAACTACAACGGTTATCTGAATTGGCGCTCCATTGCATCACAGAATATTGATTTTGTAATTTTAAGAGCAGGTTCTTCCGTTTCGGGTAAGGACCCAAGCTTTGATAGCAATTATGCATCTGCAAAGGCAGCCGGACTTGATGTTGGCGTATACTACTACGTCGAGGCAACAAGCGTAGAATCAATACTCGAATATATTGATGATCTAGAGGCTATTCTTGAGGGCAAAAAATTTGAATACCCTGTATTCCTTGACATAGAAAAGGATTCCCTCGGCTCACTCGGAAAGGATCTCCTTACCGAAATGGCAATTGCCTTTATTGAAAAGCTGCAGTCTGACGGATATTTTGCAGGACTTTATACTAACAATAATTGGCTTGTTAACAATTATCACAAGGAAACGGTAACAGAGCTTTTTGACATTTGGTATGCACGATATATTCCCACAGAAGAGCTTTCATTACCCACGTGGAATGCCGAAAAATACGGCGCTAATATGGGTATATGGCAATACACTCAAGAAGGAACTCTTGATGGAATTACAGGAACGTTTGACCTCAACCTTGCATACCGCAACTACCCTAAAATAATCAAGGAATATCATTATAACGGATATTAATTTCCGTCACTTATTCCAAAAGAATTTACAAGGAAATAAATATATATGATAATAAAAGGATTGCAAAAAACGACACTTTTGGACTTTCCAACAAAGGTCGCATGCACCGTCTTTACAGGCGGCTGTAATTTCAGATGCCCCTTCTGTCACAATGCAACTCTTGTCCTCTCTCCTGAGGACTCACAGACAGTTGATATTGATTCATTTTTCTCATATCTTGAAAAACGCAAGGGAATTCTTGACGGTGTATGTATTACAGGCGGAGAGCCGCTGCTTCAAAAGGATATAGAAGAGTTTATTAAGAAAATCCGTTCTCTTGGCTTTTTAGTTAAGCTTGACACAAACGGATCTGACCCTAAAAAGCTTTCTCAGCTCATTGACGACGGTCTGCTCGATTACGTAGCTATGGATATTAAACACGCTAAAAACAAGTATTTTTTAGCCTGCGGCACCGATAAATTTACCGACAACGTTGCAGAAAGTGTAAAAATACTTCTCTGCGGCAAGGTCGATTATGAATTCAGAACCACAGTAGTACGAGAATTGCATACCCCCTCTGATTTTGAAGAGATCGGAGAATGGATATCGGGAGCACATAAGTATTTTTTACAACAATTTATTGATTCGGGTGACCTGATCGACGGCAGTGGATTTTCGGCATACTCGAAAGAGGAAATGGATGAAATATTGAATATTGTAAAGAAATACGTTCCAAATGCCTCTTTACGCGGTGTATAAATTACACCCCAGCACAAAAAATCTTTACTTAATAAAAAAAATGCCTATTTCCTACCTTGTGGCAGGAAGTAGGCATTTTTATACGTAATAACAATTAAGACAATAAAAATCCACCTGCATAGCGAGTGGCATTGCATTTTCTTCGGGCAAAGTCCTAATACTACTGGCTACGCACAGGTGCGCTTTTTATTGGCCTG
>JAZSIV010000003.1:0-16278 GCA_045533995.1 Eubacteriales bacterium | reverse complement strand
AAGGATTTAGATATTTAATTCTTTGTTATAAGAATATAATATATTATATGTAATCTTTTTTTATACTAGATGAATATAAATATTGTAAAAAGAAAACCTCCTGTTTAGGAGGTTTTTATAATTATTTCCAACATTCTCTTTTTCGTGCGAAATAAGATTGAGGATGTGCACAAGCAGGGCATTTTTCAGGAGCTGCTTCTCCTATATGAAGATAACCACAGTTTAAACATTCCCAAATAATTCGTTCAGATTTTTTAAAGATAGTATCTTGTTGTAATTCTTTAAGTAATGTTAAATATCTATCTTCATGATGTTTTTCGGCAACAGCAATTGCTCCCATAACTTTTGCTATTTCTTCAAAACCTTCTTCTCTAGCTGTTTTTGCAAATGCAGGATACATTTCTGTATATTCTTCTTTTTCTCCATTAGCAGCAGCTACTAAATTTTCAGCAGTATCTCCGATAACACCAGCAGGAAAATTCCAATCTATATTAACAAGACCACCTTCTAAGAATTTGAAAAGTCTTTTTGCATGTTCTTTTTCTTGTTCAGCAGTTTCTTCAAAAACTTTTGCTATTTGAACATATCCCTCTTTTTTAGCAACAGAAGCAAAAAAAGTATATTTGTTTCTTGCCTGAGATTCTCCCGCAAAAGCCTCCCAAAGGTTCTTTTCGGTCTTTGTTCCGGCATATTTGTTTGCCATAATATCTACCTCCGATAAATATTTTTATTTATGAAATCATTATATCATCACAAAAATATTTTGTCAATATAACCAAAGATTTACTGCCGAAAATTTTTCGGTATTAAAACGCGCCTCCGATGCGCAGCAGCAACGTGAATAAAAATACTGTAAATGCTGACACAAGCGTTGACCATACCACAAGCTGTCCCGCAAGTGTAACATCTCCTCCCATTTCCTGAACCATAGGCACACTCGGCACAGCTACGGGTGTGGCAAACAAAGCGACAAAGGTTGCAAACTGCGCAGGTCCAAAGCGGTCACGGAAAAGGAAATATGCAATGCTGAGGGTAAGCGCGGGAACGATTACCGTGCGGGCAAGTGTACCAAATATAATTTCTCGTTTAAGAGAAGCTACCGCCGAGAACTCAAACTGCGCGCCAAGGACAAGGAGAGCAAGGGGTATAGCGAGGGTTGCAAGATAATTGAGAACGGTCATAAGCGGGCCGATATTTGAAAGGCGGAAGCCAATGCCCGAGGCCTCAAAAGCAGAACGAACACCAATACAAGCGAGAGCCGCTGCAATACCGACGATCAGAGGGTTTTTGATTATATCAAAAATGATGCTTTTGACCGAGGGCTTTTTGCCCCCGTCGTTTCCAATAGCAACAAGGCTTATAACGGCAAGAACGTTAAATATCGGAATAACCACGGCAGAGAGAATAGTTGCCGCTGCCGCACCCGCATCACCGTAAAGTGACTGTGCAAGAGGAATACCTATAAGCGAGTATCCGGAACGAACGCTTGCCTGAATGAGAACTCCACGTCTGTCTTTTTTACGCGCAACGATAATAGCCGCGGGTATAGACAAAAAGAATACAGTAATAACCGCAATGGCTCCGTATGCGATAAATCCAAAATCAAGATTTGCGAGATCGTTCATAGCGTATATCTTTACGAAAAGCATTACGGGCATAAATATGCGGAAAACTAGGCGGTTTGCTTCTTTTGAAAAACGCTCGTTCATAAACCCGAGCTTCTTGAGAAAATAACCGATCAAAACCAGAAGAATAATAGGAGCAACCGCACTAACGGCAAAAATAAAAGAGTCCATTTTAATTACCTTTAATATAACCTTAAATTAATATATGCGTATTTTTTGCGCACACAAGGCAGAATTATAGCACATTATGTCGCAAATTGCAAGCAAAAAAGGAGATTACTTCCCCTGATTTTGCAAATTTGTTATCTTTTCTAAATTACATAAAAATAGCAATCGCTTAATATACAATTTGACAATTGAATTTTTACAAAAAACCGCCGAGAAAGCATTTTCTCGGCGGTGAAATTTTTGTTTTATTCGTTATAAAGTCTTGCGTAGGTGCTTGCTTTTGCGTCTGAAATATCTACCTTTCCGAGATATTCCTCAACGTCCATTCCAAGATAGTTACAGATATCTACCATTTCGGCAACGGTACTGATATCTATATCTATTCCATTCTCCATTATTCTGTTATAAGAGAGCGCTTCCTTCTGACCGTGTGTGTAGATCGGAACGTTCTCGTTTGCTCTCTTTGCTCCGCGAAGCTCTGAGAGGAAGGTTGAAAGGTGGTTCTTTATCTCCTCAGGGTCACCAAAGATCTTAGGGTCGATCGCAATAAACGAATGACATGTTCCCGAGCCCTTGTTCTTTACGTGAACGTGGTGATTTGAAGTATTACCACAAGAAAGAATAGAACAGAATATCTCACAAAGCATACTGAAGCCGTAACCTTTGTGGCTTCCCGATTCCTCGCTCTGTGCGCCTACGGGAAGTATTCCGCCACTATCAAGATGTGTATCTATACATTCAAGCACTCTTCCGCCATCTTTGCTGATAGCTCCCGTCTCATCAACAGCCCAGCCTTCTTTGAGCTCCTTGCCTGCCTTGTGATATACCTCAAGCTTGCCCTTGGGAACTACCGTGGTAGCGGCATCAAACCAGAAAGGATAGGGCTCTGCGGGCATTGCAAACGCGATAGGGTTTGAGCCGAGCATTGCCTGTTTGGAGTTCGTATGTACCATTATCGGCTCGGAGTTTGTAGCACACATTCCGATAAGGCCGGCGTCAACAGCCATCTTTGTATAATAGCCTGCGATGCCGTAGTGGTTTGAATTACGTACGGTGATCATACCGATTCCCGTTGTCTTTGCCTTTTCAATAGCCTTGTTCATTGCAAAAAGCGAAATAAGCTGACCCATTCCGTCGTGTCCGTCAATAACAGCCGATACAGGTGTCTCGAATATTACCTCAGGCTTCGCCTTGATATCAACACAGCCGTTCTCGATCGCTTTATGATATCTTACGAGTCTCTGTGTTCCGTGAGATTTAATATCGTAAAGGTCAGCGAGGAGAAGGACATCGGTTATCTGTCTTGCTTCCTCTTTCGTAAACCCAAACTTTTCAAACGCGTCACAGCAAAAGCGCTCAACGCTCTTTACACTATAATTAACAGTTGACATTAAAAATTCCCCCCTTTTTTCTTAATTATATCACACAAAAAAGCAAATTACAATGATAAGAAGTTCAACAATATTGATCAATAGTTCAATTTTTTCGTTTTTTATATGTCGATTTGCTTAAAAATATTGTTATTCGTTCGAAGAAAGATAGGGCATCGTCACAGACGATGCCCTATCGATATATTGTACAGTTTTACTATCTTACTTCTTGTAAACTGTCTGATATGTACTTGCCTTCGCCTGTGAAAGGTCTACCTTGCCGAGATAATCCTCAACATCCATTCCAAGATACTTACAGATCTCAACCATTTCAGCAACGGTGCTTATATCTATGTCAATTCCATTTTCCATTACTGCATTGTAAGAAAGAACTTCCTTCTCACCGTGTGTATAGATCGGAACATTCTCGTTTGCTCTCTTTGCGCCGCGAAGCTCTGAGAGGAAGGTGGAAAGGTGAGCCTTGATCTCCTCGGGATCGCCAAAGATCTTAGGATCAATAGCGATAAACGAGTGACAGCTTCCTGCGCCCACACCCTTTGCACGAACGTGGTGGTTAGAAGTAGAGCCGGATGAAAGGATAGAGCAAAGGATCTCACAGATCATGCTGAAGCCGTAGCCCTTATGGCTTCCCGACTCCTCGGTAAGTCCGCCGACAGGAAGAATACCGCCAACACCAAGGTGCCTGTCGATACAAGCAAGAACTCTCTCTCCATCTGTACAAGAGCTACCGTTCTCATCAACGCCCCAACCTTCCTTGAGCTCCTTGCCAGCCTTGTGGTAAACCTCAAGCTTACCCTTGGGCACTACTGTTGTAGCCGCATCGAACCAGAAAGGATACGGATCTGCTGGCATAGCAAAAGCGATGGGGTTAGAACCGAGAATAGCCTGCTTTGAGTTTGTGTGTACCATTATAGATTCGGAGTTTGTAGCACAGATTCCGATAAGTCCCTGATCACACGCCATCTTTGTATAATAACCTGCAATACCGTAGTGGTTAGAGTTACGTACGCTTACCATACCGATGCCGACAGTCTTTGCCTTCTCGATTGCCTTGTTCATTGCGAAGCAAGAAATGAGCTGACCCATACCCGCATGTCCGTCGATAACAGCCGAAACAGGAGTCTCAAATACTACCTCGGGCTTTGCATCGACTCTTACACAGCCGTTCTCGATAGATCTGTGATATCTTACAAGTCTCTGTGTACCGTGAGACTTAACACCGTAGAGGTCGGCAAGAACGAGAACGTCGGTTATCTGACTTGCCTCTTCAGCATTAAATCCGAACTTCACAAAAGCATCGCGGCAAAAACGCTCGACGGCTTTTACACTATAGTTTACAGTTGGCATAATATTCCTCCAAATATTGTATTTTTTATTATTGTACCATAAAAAAATCAGCAATACAATGATTCATTGTTCAGCATTATTGATTTATCGTTCGCTTTTTGCTATTTTTTTAGATTTTACAGCTTGTATTTATTGACTTTCGTTCAAATCGGTGTTAAAATCAAATTATAAAGAACAGGAGGCGGATAAAAATGAAGGATATTTACACCATTGACAGCGGATATAAAAACGAGTGGAAAAATGCCATCGTAAAATACCGAGAGGGAAACTCTGCCTCTTCTAACGATTACCACGTTCACGAATTTTATGAGATAAATCTCATTCTTTCGGGAAATGTAAAAATACTTCTTAAGGATCACTCGGAGCAAACAAATGAAAACCGAATAGTCCTCACCCGCCCCCGAACACCTCATTATATAACCTGTCAAAGCGATAGCCTTTACAAACGTCTGTACTTAAGATTCACAAGAGAATTTGTTGCCGACCGCATACCCGAATGGCAAAATCTTGACACCGTTTTTGGTCGTCAGGGTCAGATACTTATGGTGAATGATAAAGATGTAAAGGAAACCGAGCTTATTATTAATGAAATAGGTAAGGAAACAAGCCCTCTTCGCCAAAGGCTGATGATATATTTTCTGCTTTCAAAGCTTTCGGAGCTATCAAAGGTCACCGTGTCGCCCTCGGCGAATATTCCGTCATATATACTCGAGGCTATAACATATCTTGAAACCAACTACGGAGAAAAATTCACCGCTTCTGACCTTGCGTCAAAACTTTATATAGGCAGAACGACCCTTATGACCGAATTCAAGAAGCATACGGGATACACCTTGGGAGAATACCTGACAAACTGCCGACTGAAAAATGCTATACGCTTCCTTGAACAAGGTAACACCGTAGAAGAAACCGCAAGACTTTGCGGCTTTTCGGACAGCTGCAGCCTGATACATAATTTTAAGAACCGATTTGGCACAACACCGAAGCAGTATATAAAGAAAATGTAAAGTTCAAAAATGGATATTATTTACGTAACTTTTTGACATCATTTTGACATCATTTTTTGCGTATCGAAAGAGACAGAAAGATTTGAAGCGGCTTTGACACCAACTCGCGTCGCATAGCTGTTGCGCGTCACTCGATTCACTTGTTCCCTCAACTTCAACTCCTTGTTTTTGTTCCATCTCTAAATAAAAACATCGCCCCGTGATGCTTTTATTTGCTCACTCTTACCGGCACCGACGCTCTTACGACTTCAAACACTAATCTCGTAATCATAAAAATAAAGCCACCCAGTTGGGTGCAAACTTAGTGGAGAATTTACGAACTGGTTTGCGACTACATTGTGAAATTGATCCACGGTAAACAAATAATCAAAACCACCGGTTGAATGAACCGGTGGTTTTGATTTCATCTTCCTTCTCTGCGAATCTTTTCAATGCTATCTTGTTTTACAACCTCTCGTAATTCTCTTGTCCAATCTGACCACTCTGAATTTTTTTGACCGTATGTAAGATTATACTCATATTCTCTCGGAAGCCAGGTGGAAATATCCGCCTCATTATGAGAAATCAGCGCCTCAATATTATCAAGGGCTTTATACAATTTTGCCTCATCAGTACACATTTCGTTCATTTCAGAAAATAGAAGCCTTATTTCATCTTCTGTATCAGACGGTAATAAGGATATCAATTTTTCAATCGCTAATTCTTCCTCTATTTCATCATCTTGGCTCTTCAAAAATGCAGGAATATCTCCGGTTATGGCTTCTCCCCAATCATGAATCAAGCACATCTTTATGACTTTATTTATATCCATGTTCGGGTATTCATCAGCACACAGTATAGCCATTATGGCAAGTCTCCATGAATGCTCGGCAACAGACTCATGTCTGCCACTTGACGTCCAAGAATGACGAGTATTACATTTCAATTTTTCAATAACATTCAAAAATTCAATATATTTTTTACAATCCATTTTTTCTCCTTTATCGCCAGTTTCGCCTTTGTATTACAAAGGCATAAGGCAAAACCCATACTCCTATTCTTCCGAGTATAATTTGTCATAATACCAGCGTACCGGGTTATCGTAAATATATTTGTATATTTCGTAGTAGTCATCACGATTTCGAACGATGTGGTCAAAAAATGACCGCTGAAAAATCTTTTCGCCCACTGAGCCTCGTAATTGATTGATTTCTCTTGTAGCTTGATATTTAAGCCAACCAATTATCGTATCCGCTGTAGGGGAGGGGTTTCCCCTCCCGTCATCCTTTACAATAGACAACAGTATATGGATATGGTTTGGCATAATGACATAACAATCTACAGATGCTTCCGGATATTTTTTCGGTATATTTTGAATCCATCCGTCCACGATTTCTCCGTATGGCGATAA
The DNA here is from genome assembly GCA_045533995.1 of Eubacteriales bacterium. Classification (GTDB taxonomy): domain Bacteria; phylum Bacillota; class Clostridia; order Oscillospirales; family CAG-272; genus HGM12713. The sequence goes on along the minus strand of JAZSIV010000003.1, from coordinate 9,350 downwards.
CCTCGGGAGGAGAGACCCCTCCCCTACAATTGTTGAGAGAATATTTTTTCTGTTTTGAGTACATATTGTTAAAAAATACGTACCTGTTTTGCTATAATCATAGCCCTTTAATCGAGGTTCTTTTCTTTTTGGCAAAGCTTTTTCGTTTTCCATGTTCATCACCCTTTCCATTATAATACAAATCGGCGGAGGAAACAAGTTCTCTGCCAAAGTTTTCGTGCTGCTAATTCTCCGCTGAGAATGCAGAGAGAACTGGGTGGCTTTATTTTTTGCGAAAGAACAGCGAAAAGGTGTCTAAAAAAGGGTAAAACGAAAAAAAGTGTCCAGTTTTCCTAATACAATCAAAAAAGCAAATATATAAAATAAACCAGCAATATCAAGCATAGGAGACAAATAGCTGTTATTCCAATAATAGCGCCAACTCCTAACTTTTTGCGCATCTCTTTCTTGCGAAAAGCGCAAATTAGCGAATTTCCAAACAAGAGCAAAACTTCTGCGCATAAAAGAGAAAGAATAAGACACAAAGGGATCTTTTGATTATAAGTATCTACAATAAAATCTAATCCTCTATGACGCAAGCCAAATGTAACCTCAATTGCTTTGCAAGGCACTGGAGGAATTAGCTGTAAGGCTATTGCTCCTATAAGTGTTACTTGATTCAATATGCAAAAGGTTAATTCAGAAAGCATTAAATGACGGTCGTTTTTCTTCTTTTTTATGTTGCGTCGGCGGAAAATAATATTGTTGGGAAATACAATAAAATTATACACACATTGAGATTTTACATAAAGCAATTTGGGATTGGGATTAAAAATATTCATAAACTTAGCGATAAGAGTGCTAAGCAAATATATAAATACAAAGGTAAAAGCATTAGAAAAAAATTGCCACACACTATCGCCGCCTTTCTTTGCTTCATTATATCACACTTTCAGAGATAAATCAAGGCGGAGATAGAGAGATTTGAAGCGGCGAGCCGCCCGCCACCGTCGCATAGTCGTCTGCTATCGCCTCGATACACTCGGCTCAGCACACTCCTTGCTTTAGGCGGTTTCACTCGCGAAAAACGATACTTAATCGTTTTCGGCTTCTCTCCCCTTGCCGATATAACCGCCGCAATAAAAGTTCAAAATTTCATTTCAACAAAAAACAAGGGATACCCTGTGGGGTATCCCTTGTTTTTTGGCGGAGATGGAGAGATTTGAACTCTCGCGCCGGTTTAGCCGGCCTACACCCTTAGCAGGGGCGCCTCTTCGGCCTCTTGAGTACATCTCCAAATACTCATGCAAACTACCAAAGGTTTTCATTCGCTTTTGATATTATACATCAAAAAGTCCCCAATGTCAATAGCCTTTTGCCATATTTTTATTCTTACACGTTTTTTTATTTATATTCTTTTCATATTTTGTCGATTTTATCTTTTATTTTTCCATTGTGATAAAATTACAATAAGTAGTATTTCACAATTTTCCTCATCTTAATAGTTGTTTTTTATATTGTATTATAAATATTATAGCAGTATAATTAAACAAAATAATATTTTTGGGAGTTTGCCATGAAAATATCGACCGAAATATACTCTGCTTCAAGACTTGTCGGAGAAGAAAAAGCAATCGAGCTTATAGCCAAGGCGGGCTTTGATGCCTGGGATTTTTCTCTGTTTATTATGGCAGAATATCAAAGAGGAACCGATTACATTATGGACAGCGATCACCCTCTCCGTTCCCCAAACTATGCATCATTTGTTAAAAGACTCCGTCAGATTGGGCTTGATAACGGTATTGTCTGCAATCAGGCGCACGCGCCCTTCCCTTGCAGAACCGATGAAATGACCTACTACATAAAAAGAGCAATTGAGTGCACGGCAATAGCAGGTGGGGAAATTTGTGTGGTTCACCCAAACAATCATCACAATGCTGAGCAAAATGCCGAATTCTATCATTCACTCCTTCCCTTTGCAAAGGAGCACAGAGTTAAGCTTGCATGTGAAAACATGTGGAATTGGAACAAGGAGGAACGACACGCCAGACCTGCGGCTTGCTCCCATCACGATGATTTTGTTGCGCATTTGAGGAAAGTCAACGACCCCTATCTTGTGGCTTGTCTTGATATCGGACACGCGTCTATGCAGGGGCTTGATACTTCGGTCAAGGAAATGATATTAGCGCTTAAAGACGACCTTGCCGCACTACATATTCACGACAACGACCTGCGATTTGATGAGCACGATATTCCCTGCTCTATGCAGATAGATTTTGAAGAAATGGTCGAGTGTCTGCACAAGATCGGATACAAGGGTTATTTCACCCTTGAAGCCCCTAAATATCTTAAAAGCTTCACCCCTGAAAATGCATTTGACGGCATAAAAGACCTTGCAACCAGCGCAAGACGCCTTGCAAATATGTTTGATGAAATGAAATAAAAAACAAAAGCGATGGTTGCTCATCTGAGCAACCATCGCTTTTTATTATTCTCTCCGCAAAATCTAAATGCAACGGAGGAATGTATCCGCAAAAAGAGCATAAATTATTTTATTCCTCATTAACAACCGCTATTCCAAGCTCCTTAAGCGCCGCAGGATCAGCCGCAGAGGGACATCTTGTCATAAGCTCGGATGCATTCTGTACCTTCGGGAATGCGATAACGTCACGTATATCCTCAAGACCGAGAAGAAGAGTAACAAGTCTGTCAAATCCGAATGCAAGACCGCCGTGAGGAGGTACTCCGTACTTGAACGCTTCAAGCAGATATCCGAACTTCTCTTTTGCTTCCTCTTCGGAAAGCCCGAGAACCTCGAACATCTTCGACTGAATTGCGCTATCATAGATTCTTACCGATCCACCGCCGAGCTCGGTACCGTTAAGCACGATATCGTATGCTTTTGCTCTTACTCTTGCGGGATCGCTATCTATATATTCAAGATCCTCGTCCATAGGTGACGTAAAGGGGTGGTGCTTCGCGTAAAAACGTCCGTCCTCCTCGCTGTATTCAAGAAGCGGGAACTCGGTTACCCAAAGGAATTTGAAATCCATAGGATCGAGAATACCCATTCTCTTTGCGCACTCGCAACGGAGCGCTCCGAGAGAGTCAAACACAACGCTGTTCTTGTCTGCAACTATGAGGATAAGGTCTCCCTTCTCTGCTCCCATCTTTGCCTTGATCGCCTCGTTCTCTGCTTCTGTGAGGAACTTTGCGTAAGACGAGGATATCTCGTCGTTTTCGTTCCATTTAAGCCAAGCAAGACCCTTTGCGCGATATGATTTAACAAATTCAACAAGCGAGTCTATTTCCTTACGTGTAAACTTAGCTCCGCCCTTAACGTTGATTGCGCGAACCGAGCCGCCGTTCTCAATAGCCCCCGCGAACACCTTAAACTCACAAGATGCGAGAACATCGGAGAGGTTAGTAAGCTCATATCCGAAACGCATATCGGGCTTGTCCGAACCGAATCTCTCCATTGCCTCGGCATAAGGCATTCTGAGGAAATCTCCCTCAAGCTCGCGGCCAAAATACTCCTTGAAGAGGTATTTGAGGAATCCCTCGTGCATCTTCATTACGTCATCGGCTGTTACGAACGACATCTCCGTGTCTATCTGTGTAAATTCGGGTTGACGGTCAGCGCGCAGGTCCTCGTCTCTGAAGCAACGAGCTATCTGGAAGTAACGGTCAAATCCCGATACCATAAGAAGCTGCTTGTAGAGCTGAGGCGACTGAGGAAGCGCATAAAAGCTTCCGTTATGAACTCTCGAAGGAACGAGATAGTCACGTGCACCTTCTGGAGTGGGTTTGCAAAGATTAGGTGTTTCTATGTCTATAAATCCGTTTTCAGCATAATAATCTCTTGCGATCTTGGATATCTTCGAGCGCGCGATAATATTCCTCTGCATATCGGGACGGCGAAGATCAAGATAACGGTGCTTCAGACGAAGCTCTGTATTGACCTTGCTGTTCTCTACAATCTCAAAGGGAGGGGTCTGCGCTGTCGAGAGTATCTTGAACTCGTCAACATCGATCTCGATCTCACCCGTGGGGATATTCTTATTTACAGCACCCTCACCACGGCGGCGTACTGTTCCCTTTGCGCAAAGAACGAACTCGGAACGAACCGAAAACGCATCGTCAAAAATAGCCTTGTCGGTTTTCTCTCCGAAAGCAAGCTGAACGATGCCCGTGCGGTCGCGCAGGTCAATAAATATAAGTGAGCCGAGGTCGCGCTGCTTCTGCACCCAACCCATAACGCAAACCCTCTCGCCAACGTTATTGGCAGAAAGCTCGCCGCAATAATTTGTTCTCTTGTCTGTTGCTGATAATAACTGTGCCATATATATGATCCTTTCGTGTTAGGTAATTATGCAATGATCTCGCCCTTTGAATTAAAGAGGGGGAGCTTTTCAAGATATATAAGGTCATCTCTGTCCTGCGCGTCGCCCTCGGCAAGAATGGTCATCTTACCGCAAACGTTGCCGCCTGCCTGCTCGACAAGATTTTCAAGCGCGCGAAGCGATTCGCCCGTTGATATAACGTCATCAATAATAAGTATGCGCTTGCCACGCATGATCTCGGCATCTGCCGCATCGAGATAAAGCTTCTGCTCCTTTTCGGTGGTAATTGAGCGCACGTTTACTTCAAAAACTCCCGTCATATAAAGCTTTGGCGCTTTTCTCGCAAGAAAATATTTCTGATTTCCCGCAAGTCTTGCCATCTCGTGAACAAGCGGAATTCCCTTTGACTCTGCCGTTATCATATAGTCGTATTCAGGTGCTTTTTTGAGGAGCTCCTCTGCGCACGCAGTAGTAAGCTCGGGGTCACCAAAAATAACGAAGCCTGCGATCATAAGCTCGTCACTGATAGGACAAAGCGGAAGAGCTCTGTCAAGCCCTGCTATTTTCATTTTGTGATACATACGTTCCATACAGATCTCCTTATAACGATTCAATCAATAATATCATCAAACTATATACCAAGATATATTATACACTTTTTAATAAAAAAGTCAATCAATTTTGTCCCAAAACGAACCCCAAAAGCAAAAAATATCTAAAAAAATCAGAATTTATGGGCAAAATGAAAAAAATCTCTTGAAAAGTCCGTTAATGTGTAGTATAATAAACTATAATTATATGCGCGCGTATAAAAATACGTTGCCGATTGAACTAAAAACATTTTTATTTGGAGGTTACTCTAATGGTAGTAGCAGGAGATTTTAAGAACGGCATTACATTTGATATGGACGGTGCTGTATTCCAGGTAGTCGAATTCCAGCACGTTAAACCCGGTAAGGGAGCGGCTTTCGTTCGTACAAAAATAAAAAACGTTATCACAGGCGCTGTGATCGAAAGAACGTTCAGCCCTACAGATAAGTTTGAGAACGCTTATATTGAGAGAAAAGAAATGCAGTATTCCTACAACGACGGTGATCTGTATTACTTCATGGATATGGAAACATTCGATATGCTTCCCCTCAACAGCGACAAGCTTCCCGACAGCTTCAAGTTCGTTAAGGAAGAGATGATGTGCAAGATCATTTCCTATAAGGGCAACGTTTTCGGAGTTGAGCCTCCTACATTCGTTGAGCTTACAGTTACACAGACAGATCCCGGCTTTGCAGGCAACACAGCAACAAATACCCTTAAGCCCGCAACTCTTGAGACAGGCGCTGTTATCAAGGTTCCGCTCTTCATCAACGAGGGCGAGGTTCTTAAGATCGATACAAGAACAGGCGAATACCTGTCCCGTGCTTAAGTTTAGTTTCGAGGTGATCTGATATGACAATTACTGAAAAAGCAGCTTACATCAAGGGCTTGGCTGAAGGTCTTGAGCTTGACAATTCCACAAAGGAAGGCAAGCTTCTTGCGGCTATTATCGATATGGTAAGCGATATGGCTGAGGATATTACAGATATCGCAGAGGACGTTGAATATCTTGACGAGTATGTCGAGGAGCTTGACGAGGATCTCGGTGCTCTTGAAGAGTACGTTTACGAGCTTGACGACGAGTGCGACTGCGACGATTGCGACGAGGATTGCTGTGATTGCGATTGTTGCGATTGCGAGGACGATGAATATTTTGAGGTTGAATGTCCCTCTTGCGGAGAGACAGTATGCTTCGATTGTAGCATTGATCCCGAGGAGCTTACCTGTCCCGCTTGCGGAGAGAAGTTTGAGTGCATCATTTCGGAAGACGATCTTGAGGCTCTCGACGGCGCAGACGAAGACTAATAAATATCAGGCTGTCACTTTTGTGGCAGCCTTTTTACGGAGTTTTTTCTCAATGGACAGATTAGAAGAATTTGAAGAATACATCAAAACGAAACAAATTTCTCCCCCCACGACCGACGGTGCGCAGCAAACGTCTTATGCCGACCGCGTGCTCTGCGCAGCCCTTGATATAGGAGAGGGTCTGTTACGGTGCGGCGGTGAAATAAACCGCGTTGAAAACACAATAGAACGAATTTGCCGCGCATACGGCGCAAAGCACGTTGAGGTCTTTACGATAACCTCGGCTATATTCACAGAGGTGAGAATGTCTGACGGCTCGTATTCCTGCCAGATACGACGTGTGCTCGGCACCGATATGAGCACCGACCTTTACCTGCTTGAACGTCTTAATGCCGTATCAAGAAAGATATGCAATGATAAAACCGACGTAGACGAGGCTATCGCCCTTATAAAAGCCACCAAAAAGATCAAAACGCTTCCTTCATTTGTTCCGATACTCGGAGCATTTTTGGCGGCAGGTGCTTTCGCGGTCTTTTTTGGCGGAAACATTCTTGACGGAATAATTGCAGCATTTGTAGGAGCTATAATGACCGTCATTGAAAATCACCGCCCGAGCTTTATAAACAAAATGGCAAGCACCGTTATCTGCTCCTTTATCGGTGGACTTCTTGCCCACCTTCTGTCCTCGGCAGCGCTGTACGTTGGCCTGTCGGGAAACGTTGACAAGGTGATGATAGGTACAATAATGCTGCTTATTCCCGGTGCTTCATTCGGATATGCTCTGCGCGACCTTATGTTCGGAGACACCCTCTCCGGCACACTCAAAATAGTTCAGGCAGTTCTTCTTGCCGCTATGATAGCATTCGGATTTTCAGCATCTATCCTTCTTGTAGGAGGACTTGGAATATGAATCTTTGGGCAATGCTTATTTCGGGAACGCTCGGAACACTTGGTTTTACTTTAATATTCAGAACCAATCCGCGCCTTATCCCCGCCGCCACCTTGGGCGGATTTTTATCAACGGGGCTCTATATCCTGTTTGACTCGCTCGGGGCAAACCTTTTCATTTCAAACTTTATTGCAATGGCTTGCGCAGGATTTGCGGCTGAAATACTTGCAAGAATATTGCACGCACCCGCCGCTGTATTCCTTTTGCCTGCAGCTATCCCTCTCGTTCCCGGCGGAAGCCTCTATTACACTATGAGCAACCTTATTTTTGGCAACACCGAGGCTTTTATGTCGAGCGGAGCTTCCACAATAATGACAGGGCTTGGCATAGCAGCGGGAATGATAACCTCATCAATGATATTTGCAATAATATCAAAGTCCATCGCCCTTTATAAAAAGGAAAAACAATAGTAACTACATACCTTAAAAAGCACCGCGTCATAAGCTTTGGGTGATAGAGGACAGTTTTGCTACGCGGAATAGCAACTAAATAAGCGGCTACAACCAGAGGCTCCCTCCGGGAGGGAGCTGTCGCCGTAGGCGACTGAGGGAGAGTGCGTTACAATAAAATTAACAAAACATAAAGTCACGCGGGCTCCTTCCGTCACGCTTCGCGTGCCACCTTCCTCTCGGAGGAAGGCTTATATAGTACCCACGCAAGTGCGCACTTACCCACCACCGAATGTGGCAGTGAAATTACATAAAGTATAAGCCTCCGGCAAGGATTTTCCATGTCGGAGGCTGAAATTTTGTTGCACAGGTTAATTAGTTGATATTTCTCTGCAAACAACGCATTTATCCAATCTCTCAAAAAGCACATCAAAGCGTTTGTCTGCCCTCATAGTGTCAAACCAAGCATGTTTAAAGGCTTTTTGATAATCAAGAGGAATGATCCAATTCCACCAATCATTATACTGCATGCTAATTTCTTTGTATTCTTTGCCGTCTTTTTCAAGCCAATTGATTTTTGAGTCCAAATAAAATCCATCTAATGCGGGGGATGAACAACCCATTTTGAACTCGTCGTCGGTAATTGACATGATCTGTTCAATCACGCGTATTGTGTCTTCAAAGGCATCATAAGCTTCATCCATTTTTCCAAGCTTGGCAAAAGAAGCCGAATAGCGTATTCCAAGCTGTATTCTTTCCTCACACCACAAATCCGGACCTGTTCCACCGCTGATCAAATACTTCTTATCGGGAGACAAATTGTTTACTGCGTTGAGATAGCCAAGCTGTGTTTCGCAAAACCAAATAAAATGATTAGGATCCTTGCAAAGATATACTTGCCAATCATTCGCCGCAGTTAGAATATGCGAAAGCTCATACCACAGAATGCGATGCCTTACAGGTTCAATTTTATCAAGCTCCTCACGCATTTTGTATCTTCTAAACAGCAAGCTTGATCGTGCCATATCCTCTCGGCTGGCATATGCATCCAAGAAAGCGGAAATGTGCTCATCATCCTCCATATACGACATGCATTCAACAACTTGATAATGCTGTTCTTTAGGGCACACGCTGAATATTTCTTCTGCTAAAAGACGCATTTCTTCGAGTACCTTCTCGTCTCGGAACAAACGTACTTTCCAAATCTCGGTATACAATCCCCAAAACCAATAGTGCTGATATTCTTTGAGATTGCGTCGTATTTCTCGCATGATATCGATAGTTTTCTGAGCATCCTTTGCACGGACAGCGGTTTCAAAAGATTGCTGAAGCTCAGCGCAAAACTTTTCTTTTTCTTCCTCTGTAACTCCAAGCAACGCATCTACCGACGTTTCAAAAAACGATGCGATCATTGGCAGCATTTCGATATCAGGATAGGTCGCACCTATTTCCCACCGAGAAATAGCCTGTGGAGATGTCCCGAATTTTTCCGCTAATTGTTCTTGAGTAAGGTTCATACGTCTGCGGTTTATACGTATTTGGTTTCCTAAGTTCAATTTCATACTATATCTCCATTCTGTCAGCATCTGCGCAGGGCTTATGTTTTACCGGTGATAATAGTATATCATATTATGTAGCCATAATCAAGCGCACAGCTTGTGAGATTTTTTCTCAATTTATGAGAAAAACAAATTCAGCCTCGGAAGGGAGGATTCCCAGCCGAGGCTTTTAACTATTCAAAACTGTCCTTTATAACCCGACGCATATGGTAGATATATTTTTGTGCGGTTCTCG
>JAZSIV010000028.1:0-2845 GCA_045533995.1 Eubacteriales bacterium | reverse complement strand
GTTCGAAGGCTCCTTTGTGAGCTTGCATTTCTCAAATTTATCCACCCTCGAGCTCGTGTAAATACCTCAGTAATCTGCCGAGCGAACGAGCTCGGCCGTGGTGAGATTTATGACGAACTCTCCGCGCTCCTTTATCATCTGATACGAATGTCTTTTAGGTCGCACCGAAATATAAGTCTTTGGCGGTATCGTGTTTATTATACCCGTCCATGCGACAGTAAGTATATTCGACTCCTCAAGGCTTCCGCAACTTACCATTACAGGCGGCAGAGGAGCAATAAGCGCGCCGCCGCGCCATTTTATTTTTGCCATCTTAATCCTCTCCTATGATCTGCTTTACCGCCTCGCCTGCAGCAATAAGTCCCGCGACAGACGGAACGAATGCGATGCTTGACGGCGGTACTCTGCCCTCTGTACCTTCTGTCTTCGGTTTTCTCGGCGGCTCTGTGGAATATACTACCTTTAGGTGATTTATCCCCCTTGCCTTAAGCTCGCGCCTCATTACGCGAGCAAGCGGACAGGTATTGGTTTTCTGAATATCCGTAACGCAAAGAGCCGTTGGGTCAAGCTTGTTGCCCGTGCCCATACAGCTTATCATCGGTACACCCTCGTCGTGTGCCCTCTTTGCTATCGCGAGCTTTGCCGAGACGGTATCAATAGCGTCTATAACGTAATCGTATTCTCTGAAATCGTAATTGCCGATATTTTCTTCAAGCACAAAATCATAATATTTGTTGACCTTAATGCTCGGGTTAATATCCTCGAGACGCGCGGCAACCACGTCGACCTTATATTTACCGACAGTGCTCTCAAGTGCGCAAAGCTGACGGTTTATATTCGTTATGCTGACAGTGTCATTATCGATGATATCCACCGTACCTACACCGCACCTTGCAAGTGCCTCTGCCGCATAGCTGCCTACTCCGCCCACACCGAAAAGTGCCACGCGAGCCGACTTCAGACGCTCAACAGCCTCACTGCCCAAAAGCATTTCTTCCCTTTCAAAACGATTACTCATATCTTCTCCGTATCAATAATTTATCCTTCGCACCTTAATTCCCACAGGCGCTCTTCCGCTGATATATGCCTTTATTACGTTCTCGGCTTCCTTCGCGCTTTCATCTGTAAATATAAAATGCTGGCCGTAAATTTTGTATTTAGCAAGCATTTCAGCCTTATCTGCCATATAGAAAGGCACGCTGTTAAATATAAGATTTCTGTGCTTCCATTCACGGCGTACCGCAAAGCTTACTCCCTTTCGGTCAACGAGATATGCCCATCCCGTCTTCTTACAGTTCTCACAATCCGATATCTCACGGAAAACACACTTCTCCACCGTCATAAGCGGGACTTTTCCGTAAACAATACAAGCTCTGTCAGACGGAATATCCCTTATCTGCGGCAAGGAGAGCTCGGATGAAGCGACCATATCACAAAAGCCGAGAGCTTCAAGCTCAGCCGCCGTGATACTATTAGAAAGATTCATTCTATGGTCAGCGTGTAGCACAAGACCTGCCCTCTTTACCATCTCAATATGCCCGATATTTCCGACAAGAGCATGCTTTGCACCTTTGGCGACGGCATCTGAAAGCATTTTTTCGATTTCTTCCTTCTCGCTATCAAATATGACTGCAGGCATCAAAACTCCCTCACACTCACCCCCATAAAGATGAAGCGGAGTATATATTATATCGAAAAAGCTGTGCGCCGCCTCGGGAATATTCTCGGGTGCGTAGAATACAGCCGTTCTTCTCTTGGTTGGTTTAAGAACCGCCTTTGGCAGTTCTGTACCCGTGCCAAGCTGCTCGACAGACCTTTCGTTTTTCACAATAGATGACAAAGCATTTCTGCGAAGCGCGTTTATAGCCGAAACAGGCATAATAAGCCCATCGTCAAGCTCAATATCGATTCTTTTAGCCTCGTACGGAGTTCCGCCGAGCTTAGATACATTCTTAAGTACAGCCGCGAGGTCAAGGGGAGCGTTTATTGCCTCTTGCGGAATATCTCCCGTCACGGTGATTCCGTACGGCATAACTCTTATTGCCGACGGATCTCCCCTTTTTATCTTAACTTCAAGCTCAACGGGGATCTTTCTTGTTATCTGTGTAAAGGGCTCAAGCTCCTTGGTCTTTCTCTTGTCGTCAGATGAGCGTATACCAAGCATTTTACTGTTTATCTCACCCTTAAAATATCCGTCGGTAAGTCCGCCTCTTGAAAATATCTCGGCGAGCTGACGCATCTCGGTAGCATCCGCTCCTCTATGCTCATCAATAAGTCTGCGCCAGATACGAGTTACGTCGCGCACGTATTCTGCCGACTTCATTCTTCCCTCTATCTTAAAAGAGGCAATTCCCATATCAACAAGCTTGTCCGCGTGTGCGGCAAGGCTCAGGTCCTTGAGCGAGAGTGGATACTCTCCCCTCGACTTCGGGGTATTATAGGGCAGACGGCAGGGCTGTGCACATTCCCCACGGTTTCCGCTTCTTCCGCCAACAAGTGACGAAAAGAGACACTGCCCCGAATGGCACACACAAAGAGCGCCGTGCACGAAGACCTCTGCCTCAATAGGAGAGCTTTTTACAAATGTTCGCAGATCCCCCTCGCTCATCTCTCTTGCGCAAACCATTCTCGTAAAGCCGAAAGACGCAAGCTCTCGTGCGGCGTGGGCGTTATGCCCCGACATTTGTGTACTCGCGTGAAGCGGCATATCGGGCATATAGCTTCTCAGAAGTGCCGCCGAGCCAAGGTCGGCAACGATAAGAGCGTCAACTCCGCCAAGATATGCAGCTTCTGCTGTTCTTAAAAAATCTTCTCTTTCTCTGTCATACACCAAGGTATTAAGCGT
>JAZSIV010000122.1:0-2043 GCA_045533995.1 Eubacteriales bacterium | reverse complement strand
CGAAAGCATCGGAATTGCTATCTCGATCTTTCTTGCCACCTTTATTTCAACCCTGTCCGAGCGCGGAAGCGAAGCCGCATTTGCAAGAATGACCGAGGAATATTCGGGTGTTTTTTGCAAGGTTCTCAGAGACGGAAATATTCGCGAGCTACCAATATCCGATGTAGTGGTCGGCGACGTAGTGCTCGTCAGCGCAGGTGAAAACATTCCTGCCGACGCGTACGTTGTATCGGGAGAAATAAAGGTCGACCAATCGGCAATCACAGGTGAAAACCGTGAAGTAGAAAAGAAAAAAAGCAAGGATATCGACAGAACGCCCAATTCAAAAAGTGCGGTATTCAGAGGCTGTCCCATTCTCTCGGGAGATGCCGAGATAGAGGTTTTCGCGGTAGGTGACAAGACCTTCCTCGGCGAGATATCAAGAGAGGTTCAAGAGGACACGCGTGAAAGCCCCCTCAAGATCCGCCTTGCAAAGCTTGCCAAACAAATAAGCCGTCTCGGATACGTTGCGGCAATTCTCGTTGCCGCGGCATCACTCTTTAACACCTTTATTATTGACAGCGGCTTTAATACCCAGATAATTCTTATGAAGATACGCGACCTTCCCTATCTTCTCGAACATCTTTTATCTGCATTTATGCTCGCACTTACCGTGCTTGTAATGGCTGTTCCCGAGGGGCTTCCTATGATGATAGCAGTTGTGCTCTCTTCAAACATCAAACGAATGCTCCGCGATAATGTTCTTGTAAGAAAGCCCGTTGGGATAGAAGCGGCAGGAAGTATGAATATCCTCTTCACCGACAAAACGGGCACTCTCACAGAGGGAAAAATGAGCATCGCATTAATAATCGGAGCTGACGGCACGGAATATTCAAGTTTCAACAAGCTGAAAAAAAAGAACGAGCGCGTGGCAAGGCTATACAATATCTGTTGCCGTTATAACACCTCTTGCGTGATCTCCGACGGACGCGCGCTTGGCGGCAATGCTACCGAAAGAGCTCTGCTTAACTCTGTGATAGATATAAATACGTGCGGCGGACTTGAAACCGTTTGGCGGCTTCCCTTTGACAGCACAAAAAAATATTCAATAGCGGCGGTTAGCGGAAAGGAAGAGCTAACGCTTGTCAAGGGCGCCCCCGAAAAGCTCTTGCCTACCCTGACTCACGCGTATGATAAAAACGGAGAAAAAATTCCCTTTTCTGCCTGCCAACAGGAATTCAACAAAAAAATGGGCGAGCTTACAAAGCTTGGAGGGAGAGTACTGATGATAGCCGCCACCGATAAGATACACCGCTCGGCAGATATTCCTCCGTCACTCACGTTAGTCTGCGCCGTTTTGATAGAAGACCAGATCCGTTCCGAAGCCAAAAAATCGGTGCTTGCTCTTCGCGGCGCGGGAATACAGGTGGTTATGATAACGGGAGACAATCCCGATACGGCACACAGTATTGCAAAAAAATGCGGCATAGTAAACACGAACACCCCACTCGTGCTGACGGGTGACGAGCTTTGCAAGCTATCCGACGAAGAGCTTAAAAAAATACTCCCGTCGATAGCCGTCGTAGCGCGAGTTCTTCCAACCGATAAAAGCCGTCTTGTGAGGATCGCACAGGAATGTGAGCTTGTGGTTGGAATGACGGGAGACGGCATAAACGATGCCCCCGCTCTAAAACGCGCTGACATAGGATTTTCAATGGGAAGTGGCACACAGGTCGCGCGGGATGCGGGAGATATAATTATACTTGACAACAATCTCGCATCAATATCAAAGGCTGTTCTATACGGAAGAACGATATTCAAGAGCATCAGGAAATTCATCACGCTTCAGCTCACAATGAATTTTTCCGCTGTGGGTGTTTCAATGATCTGTCCGTTTTTTGGATTTGATGCCCCCGTTACCGTCGTACAGATGCTATGGATAAATATAATTATGGATACCCTTGGCGGTCTTGCCTTTGCGGGTGAAGCCCCTCTTGCACACTATATGAAAGAAAGACCAAAGCGACGGGATGAGCCGATACTCAACGGCTATATGATAAATCA
>JAZSIV010000089.1:0-3128 GCA_045533995.1 Eubacteriales bacterium | reverse complement strand
CAAAAATTTTGTTGTCTTTAATTCAGTCAGTAGTTGTCAAGAAAAGAGGACGAAAAATTTTAAGATTTTTCGTCCTCTTTTTGTCGGTAGGTACCGTGTTCTTTTTCATATTTGAAACTGTCCTTTAGCGCACGTACCATATGCGGTTTGCTTATTAATGTTATTAAGCATATATAATAATAAGTGTTTTGCTTGACAAAATTATAAAAAAGTGATAAAATAAAGATTAAAGCTACTTAAAATAAATAGGCAAGGAGATGTTTTTTTCGTGGGTAGTGACAGTATACCTTTATGGATCGTATTTATTATTTGTGTTATTGGTGGAGCTTATTTTGCGGCTACCGAAAGCTCATTTTCGGCGGTCAACAAAATAAAGATCAAGGCTCTTGCAGATGAGGGAAACAAAAGAGCGCAGGGCGTAATGTACGTGCTTAACAAGTTCGACAGAGCGCTGACCACGCTGCTTATTGGTAACAACGTAACCAAAATAGCTGGTGCGTCGGTGTTTACCATCATTGCGACCGACATATTCAGAGAAAAATTTGGCAAATCTCAGGATTATCTCGATTCATTTGCTTTCTCTATGATTTGCTCGATAATGAGCACGGTCATCATTTTCTTCTTTAGCGAAATGATACCCAAGAGCTTTGCAAATGACCGAAGTGAGCTTGTTTCGCTTCTGTTTCAGGGATCGCTCAGATTTTTGATGAAGATCCTCAAGCCTTTCTCAAGCTTTTTTGGCCTTATATCAAGCTTTGCATCAAAGCTTTTTGCCAAAAAGGAAGTCGAGCCCTCTATAACCGAGGATGAGCTGACAGAGATCATAGAAACGGCAGAGGAAGAGGGCGTCGTTGATGAAGAGCAGAGTGATATGCTTATCTCGGCTATCGAGTTTGCAAAAACGACTGTCGGTGATATAATGACAATGGAGAAGGACATTGATTATATCAGGATCAATGCTAAGCCCGAGGAAATACTTGACATTATCCGCAACACCAATTATTCAAGATTGCCCATAAAGGCGGAAAATTCCGAAAGAGTAATAGGAATTTTACGTACCCGAACATATCTTATTGAATATAAGCGCAATCCTAACGTAAAATTGCGCAGTCTTATGAAGCCGCCGTACCGTGTCAGCAAGGATGCGAAGATAGACGATCTTCTGACCGATATGCGACAGCATAAATTGCAGATAGCTATGGTTCTTGATGATGACAAAAAGGTTGTCGGACTTGTAACTATTGAGGATATACTTGAAGAGCTTGTTGGAGAGATCTTTGACGAGGAGGATGAGGTCGACCAGAACTTCCAGACCCTTGGAGGTAACAAATACACGGTAAATACTCATTTGTTGGTTT
Source organism: Eubacteriales bacterium (assembly GCA_045533995.1). Taxonomy (GTDB): domain Bacteria; phylum Bacillota; class Clostridia; order Oscillospirales; family CAG-272; genus HGM12713. The sequence continues at coordinate 1,770 of JAZSIV010000089.1, read as the reverse complement.
CTGATGCTTACGAGCGTATGGGACTTGGTCAGGCCCCGAAAAACATTGCGGCAAAGCCGTTGCTTTCCTTTATATTAGAGACACTTGGTCATCTTCCCGAAGAGGATGAATCCTTTATTTATGACAATATGGAATTCACTGCAAAAACGATAGTTGACGGCCGTATTACCGAGGTCACCATTCATATTCTTGACGAAGAAGATCTTGCAGAGCTTATGCAGGAGAAGGCTTCTGAGGAGGTGAGAGCATGACCTTTGCTGAACATTTTGCTAACATGTGGTGGGCATACGCCGTTATTTTCGCGATGATTTGCTTGTCTGCTTATTTTTCTGCTTCCGAGATAGCCTTTAACAGCGCAAATAAAATGCGACTTAGAAAAGCGTCGGAGTGTGGAAGCTGTACGGCGAAGATAGCTTATTCTATTTGCGATAAGTTTACCACCTCACTCTCGGCTATACTTATAGGTAACAACCTTGCAAATATTGCAGTGTCGACGTGCAGTACTCTTATAGTAATGAATCTGTTTAAAAACAACGTGGCACTTGCATCCACTATCGCAACAATACTTGTAACGATTGTCATTCTGATATTTGGTGAGATCGTACCCAAGGTGCTTGCAAAGCAGAGTGCTGACACGGTGGCCCGCATCATTGCGATACCTACCCGTATTTTGACAGTAATACTCAGTCCTTTCGTGTTTATAGTTATGTCAATTCTTTTCGTACTGCGTAAGATCTGGGGATCTGACCATAAGTGCGATGAGCCTACCGTAACTGAAGAGGAGCTCGTTTCGATCATTGATACCGTTGAGGAAGAGGGCGTTATTAACGAGGGGCAGGGAGAGCTGCTTCAGTCAACTCTTGATTTTAGCGATACCACGATCGAGAAGATCATGACCCCCCGTATTGACGTTACCGCGATAAATATTAACGACGATGATGAAAAGATATCAGAGCTTTTGTCTGATATGACTCAGTTCTCACGTCTGCCCGTATATGAGGACAGCATTGATAATATTGTTGGTATTCTGTCGCTTACCCGTTATTATAAGGCAACGCTTGACGAGGAGAAGCCCGATATACGTTCAATGCTTCTTAAGCCCTGTAAGCTTCATAAAACGATGAAGCTTCCTGCCGCGTTTGCAAAAATGCGTGATGCAAAAATGCACTTTGCGGTAGTTATAGACGAATACGGCGGAACTCTTGGTATAATAACTATGGAGGATATCCTTGAGGAGCTCGTTGGTGACATCTGGGATGATACCGACGTTATAATCACCGAATGTCTTGCGACAGGTGAGAATACATACGAGGTCATCGGAGATATGAATATCGACGATTTCTTCGAGGAGGTTGAATTTACAAAGCCCGAAAACTTCTCTTGTGAGTATTCAACAATGGGCGGTTGGGCTATTGAGATGCTTGATGCAGATCCTCACGTAGGAGATAGCTTCCGTTATGAAAATATCTTTGTAATAGTAGCTCAGATGGATGAAGAGCGTGTTACAAAGCTTACCGTTCTCGTTGAAGAGATAAAGGACGAGGAAGAAGAAATAGATTAAATAAAATAAAAAAGACGCATTGATCTGATGCGTCTTTTTTTGCTCCCCAAATTCTACCTTTATAAACTTTTAGACTTCAAGGTCGGGGGTTGCTTTCGGACCTCTTGCTATTACCGCCTTTGTTTAGCTCCAATTTTATATTTTTTAATTCAAAAAGTATAAAAAAAAATATTTATTTAATAGAAAATTGACGGTAAGAATAAAGTGTG
>JAZSIV010000029.1:0-6190 GCA_045533995.1 Eubacteriales bacterium | reverse complement strand
TCATAAGAATATGCAAGTCCCGTCTCTTTGAATTTGTCACCGTCTCGTCCGCTGTGTGACCCGCAATAACGAAGAGCATCCTTAAATTTATCATCAAAAAATGACAACGACAATCGCTCACTGTTTTCAATAAATTCATAGGTATATCTGCTTGGTCGTACGAATATAAAGCATACGTTTTTATTCCACAAGACTCCAAGGCAGCCCCAACTCGCCGTCATCGTATTTACTTTTTCTTTATCTGAAGCAGTAATAAGCATCCAATCCTTGCCGATAAGCTTTATTGCATTTTCAATATCCACAGCCTTGATCTCTGTAAAACTATTCACACTCATAATACTCCTCCGCAAAAAGTCATACACTATTATAATATCAAAAAAAAGCAAATTCGTCAACCGATTTTTGCTTTATCATTATATTCTTATATTATTTTTTTAATAAAACCGTAGACTTCTTTTGATTTTTGATGTATAATATTTTCATTCGTTAAAGAAAGGTTCATTTATATGCAAAAAAATATTGAATTTGTAAGAAAGCTTCCTATTCCCAAGGAAATAAAAGAAAGATATCCTCTCAAAAAGGAATTTTCGGAAAAGAAAATACTTCGAGATGCCGAGATTGCCGACGTATTCACAGGAAAAAGCAATAAGCTCATCCTTGTTATCGGTCCCTGCTCTGCTGACAGAGAGGATGCTGTTCTCGATTATATATACAGACTTGCAAAGCTTCAGGAAAAGGTCAACGATAAAATAATCATCATTCCAAGAATATATACCAACAAGCCCCGCACAACTGGTGACGGATATAAGGGTATGATACATCAACCTAATCCTAATAAAAAGGAAGATATGCTTGAAGGACTTATCTCAATACGCCGCTTACATACAAGAGCTATCGAAGAAACAGGTATGTTCTGCGCGGATGAAATGCTTTATCCCGAAAATTACCGCTATCTTTCAGACCTGCTTTCATACGTGGCTGTTGGAGCTCGCTCGGTTGAAAATCAACAGCACAGACTTGCCTCAAGCGGAATAGATATTCCCGTTGGAATGAAAAATCCGACAGGCGGAGATATCTCGGTAATGCTCAACTCAATTACGGCGGCTCAACATTCACACACCTTTATTTACAGAGGCTGGGAATGTATCTCAAAGGGCAACCCACTCGCACACGCTATACTCCGCGGTTATGTAAACAAGCACGGCGAAGCAATGCCAAACTACCATTTTGAAGACCTTGATTTCTTGTATAAAAAATATACCGAAAGAGACCTCAAAAACATTGCTTTGATAGTCGATACAAACCATTCAAATTCAAAAAAGAAATTTGATGAACAGCCAAGAATATGCAAGGAGATCCTTCATTCCTGCCGCCATTCCGATGATATAAAGAAAATGGTCAAGGGCTTTATGATCGAAAGCTATCTTGTTGACGGCGCACAAAAGGTAGACGGCTGCACGTACGGTCAATCAATTACAGACCCCTGCCTTGGTTGGGAAAAATCCGAGCGTCTTGTCCTCGACATTGCCGATCTTATTTAATAAAATTACAAAGAAGCACTCGCATTTTTGCGAGTGCTTCTCGTTATTTAGAGAAAATACCCTCTACTGTTTCGAGTATCTTAAATCTTACGTTATACGTTGTATTTTGGCTATCGGTAATTATTTTGTACTGATCACTCGTCAAACCGATATTTATAAGTGCATCCTCTGCCGACACAGATGTCTCACTTGCCGCGCTCACGCAAAGAGGCGGAAAAAGAACACACCACCAATTCTGCCCCTCTGCATCTCCTATTTTTACCTGCAAAGACAAATATTTACCTGAGGGAAAACAAAAATCCTCATAATTTTTCGTTGGGTAATTTTCCTTTACAAGAACGATATCAACTGGATAATCAAAGCCGTTTTCTTTTACGCATTCCTGTGCTTTTTTTTCAAGTTCGTTTATATGCTCTCTCACAATAACTTCAGCATCGTCTATATTATCACACTCGATATTATACTCACTAACTGCCGCGAGCAGTTTGTCACGCACCTTAAGCTTGAGCTCCTGATCTTCTTCGCTATCAGAGTTTGCAAGCACGTGAAGCCGCATTACGTTGTCATATATTTCTGCCTCTCCGTGAACGGGAAGCAAACCTAAAAAAATGAAAATTGCAGCAATTGAGACCGCGAGCGTAAGTATTTTGTTCATAAAAAGATCCTCCTCTTAAACCATGATGTATAATCATCATTGCCCTAAAAGAAGGATCTTATTCACTCAAATAAAAATTATGAAATCGAAGACACTATTTCTCTGTAGCTCATTGCACGGTCAAGTGTAACCTCACCCGAAAAATTCTCTATTTTATCTGTCTTTTTCTTTGATCTTACGTAAAGACAAAAGACAGTTGGATTGTCAACAATATCATTCTTTGCGAGCATTTTTGAAAACTCGGAAAGAGATGTACCCTCACGTATCTCAATAGTTACCTCTCTATCCTTTTTTACAAATGCATACATATCGTTTGCAACCGAGCAAACAGCGCCCGCAATTAAAATTGACAGCATACAAAGAGGAAGAATTATCCCAAACGCACGCTTTAATGCTTCTTTATATGATAATTTTATTTCCTCGCTTTTTTTATCTTTAATCAAATATTCAGCCCCTAACAAAATATCACAGCCATGATATTACAACAGCAATTATGTATATTGCCACACAGGCGATAGCACACGGATCCTTTATATGTTCTATAACCGAGTCCATAAAGGACACCGATAAACTGTCAGGACGGCGGTAAGCCGAGCTTTTTCCCTCTCTCAAATACTTCTTGTAAAGTCTCGAGGCTTCTTTACAAAAGAGAGTGGCAAAAAGGAAAAAGAGCATTCCCACAATAATAACAAGCAGTCTTGAATCCTTTGTAAGTCTATACAACGTAGCCATATATGGCTGTCCGAATACACCAAATATATTGTAGAGAAAATGTGCAATAACTGCCCCCCATAAAGAACGAGAAGCATAAAGCACAAGCGCAAGCATTGCTCCGCAAAACAGATATACAAAAATATTGCTTAAATTAAAATGAAGAAGTGCAAAGAAAACAGAGCTGAAAACTATAGCACGGAAAACTCCGCCGCGCTCATATTCATAACACAATATTCCTCTGTATACGAACTCCTCACAAAGTGCGGGCAAAGCCGCATAAGCGAGAATAAGATAAAGCGAATTCGAAAAGCTTCCGTCTTTTTTTGATATAAAAATATCATAGAGTGAAAAATTATTTGACAGACTTTCAAGACCGCCAAAAAGCATACTCATAAGAAGACTTCCGCTCATCATAACCATAGTCGCGCTTACAATAAGCAAAAGAGTATCCGCCTTGGGAAGCACTATACGAAGCCCTCGTTTATACTTTTCTCCGCCTAGCATACACCAAAGAACACCCGGCAAAAGAAAGATCATCATCTGAAGAATGATAACGCTCATATACTCGTTGTCTCTGTTGAGCAATGTAAGGTCAATAAATTTTGACACAAGCATCAGTATATACGTAACAAGGACAAGAGCCGTAGGCTTTAATTCAATATTAACTCTACCCTCATTATTATCCTTACTCGCACCCTTGTATTCATTTTTATTCCCTGAAAAAAGATTTTTTATAAAAGAGGAGACAGCTCCTTTTTTATTTTTTCTTTGCATATAAAAAGCTTCTCCCTTTCACTTAATATAATATCTATCGGAACATCGGTCTCTTCGACGGGCAACTCATCAACTAAAAGCTCACTGTAAACGAGCCCCATTGTTACCCCGTCAAACCGAGAAAGAAATCTGTCATAATACCCTTTTCCGTATCCTATTCTTCTGCCAATGCGATCAAAAGCAAGAGCGGGCACAAGGCAAAGCGTATTTTCATTGTTTTGATATACCTCTGCCGTCGAAACAGGTTCAGGAATATTGTATGCCGCCACCTTCATTTCATCAAGAGATGAAACGTATCTGAAAGTAAGTGTACATTCTTCTTTGTCGCACACAGGAAATGCAATCCTTTTTCCATCCTCAAATGCTTTTTTTACTATGGGCAAAACATCTATCTCTCCCTTTACGGGATAGTACACCAGCAAAACGTCTGCTTTTATATACTCCTCTGAATTGACAGTTTTTTCAAACAGTATTCTGTCTGCAAGCCGTCTTTTATCCCCTGCTATCGCGCCTCTTTTTCTCAAAAAGAATTCGCGACATTCTTTTTTGAGCATTGTTATATCATTCATTTTAATCTGCTATAACAGCTTTGCGCAGCTTTTCGGAAACAGCCTCACCGCAAAGCACTTTCACAAGCTCAAGACCGAACTCAAGGGCAACACCCATTCCTGCCGCCGTGATGATCTTTCCGTCTCTTACAACCTTCTTATAAGATATAACTGCCCCTTTAAGCTTTTCCTCAAAGCCGGGATAACATGTTGCTTCCTTACCGTCAAGCAATCCAAGCATACCAAGAATAGAGGGGGCTGCACATATTGCTGCTATATATCCATCGCAATTTACTGTTTTTTCTATTGCCTCATGCACTGCTGGGCTTGTGTAAAGATTAAAAGTTCCGGGCATTCCGCCGGGCAAAATTATCATGTCAGCTTTTTCGTAAACAAACTCTTTATCGCGGACATCGGCTTCAACTCGTATTCCGTGCGCACCGCATATATTCTTTGAACCAACACCAACTGTAATAATATTTACACCCGCGCGGCGCAAAAGATCAAGCGGACAAAGTGCCTCAACCTCTTCAAAGCCCTCAGCCAAAAACATATATACCATAATTTCACCTCAAACATCACCCATCGGGTGGTCAAAAATCAGTTTTTCATTAAAACAAGGCACTCCGTCTATACACTTCAGCAAGCCAGACATTCCGCTGTTGTCCTTGCCTTGATCTGATGTATCAATGATTTCCTTAAATTCAGCAGATCTAAGAAGAACGTTTCCTCTCTTTCCCTTGCAATATGGAGATATTTTGTATTCAAACCCCATTCTGCGATAGGTATCAAAAAGCCCTCGGCTTGCAGGTATAAGGCAGATAAAATCAGCACCATCTTTACGTGCAAAATCTTCGACACGTTTCATTATCTTCTTAAAAAGTCCCATGCCCCTGAATTCCTTATCTACACAAACACCGTAGACATAAAATCCCCTTTTATCAAGTGCCATTGTAGGAATCAAGCTTGCCATAACGGCAAGCTTGTCCTCAACATATTCTGTAACGGTAATTACGTCGCTACAATCAAAAAGCTTTCTTGCAAACGACTCGTCATCACCAAAGCATTCAACAAAAAGATCTATTTTTTCTTTTTTCTCTTTATTTGTTAAAATATTCAATCAATTCCCCTACACTAACAGTAGTTTCTTCGTGTTTCTCAAGATCCTTTATCTTGAGAACACCTGCCTCAAGCTCACTGCCACCCATTATAATAACGTGGCTATACTTTTCTCTTGAAGCATAATCGATCTGCTTTCCAAACTTTTTAGTTCCAAGATACGATGCACTTATTATACCGTTTTCACGAAGCATTGATGCAATTTCCGAATATTTGATATACGGCACGTCATCAAATCTTGTAATAAGTACTTTAACCTTCTTTGAATATTCCTCGGGAATAAGCGAATGTGACTCCAAGAAATTCTGAAGTGTAACGTCACCGCATCCAAATCCGACACCCGAAAGCTGTGCGTTCTTTGCGAACAAGCCCACAAGATTGTCGTATCTGCCACCGCCGTACATTGCGCGGTTGTTTTCGGGATCCTTATCAAACACCTCAAATACAGTACCTGTATAGTAGTCAAGTCCTCTTATAATACCAAAATCAAAGATACAGTATTTTTCGAGATCAAGTGCACGCAAAGCCTCAAAAAGATTTTTAAGCTCTTCTGCGCCCTTTGATTCGGGACAGATCGCCGTTGCCTCATATACAGACATTGTATAAAGCGAATCAAGCTTTTCTATCTTTTCATCGGACAAGCCAAGCTCGATAAGAGAATTTACGTAAGCTTCTCTTGTAACCTTTTCTCTGCGGTCTATAACCTTTGAAACGAGGCGCGCATGATCTGCATCAGAATCGCAGATCTTTGCAATTACGTCATTGAAGAAGCGTCTGTTATTGATTCTTACAACAAACATGCTTTCATCAGCACCGAAGCACAAAAGCATCTCTATTGC
>JAZSIV010000054.1:0-7625 GCA_045533995.1 Eubacteriales bacterium | reverse complement strand
TTAGCGATCTTTTCTGTTGTAACAGCAAAGGAAACGAGTGTGGGAGGAACGTCGATATTTTCAAAGCTTCCACTCATTGAGTCCTTACCGCCGATAGCACCGATCTCAAGATCCTTCTGAGCCTTAAATGCGCCAAGAAGTGCCGAAAGAGGCTTGCCCCAACGCTCGGGAGCTTTCAAAGGCTTTTCAAAATACTCCTGGAATGTTAGATAAACGTCTTCAAATTTTGCACCTGTTGCAATAAGCTTTGATACAGACTCAATTACCGCAAGATAAGCACCGTGGAAGGGGCTCTTTTCGGAAACGAAAGGATTGTATCCCCAAGCCATAAGTGAACAGGTGTCTGTGTCTTCCTTTTCAAGGGAGATCTTGTGAACCATTGCCTGAATAGGTGTGCTCTGGTTCTTACCGCCAAAAGGCATAAGAACTGTTCCTGCGCCAATGGTTGAGTCAAACCTTTCAGAAAGTCCTCTCTTTGAACATACGTTAAGGTCTGATGCAAGCTTTGTCATATTATCAGCAAAGCCGCCTTCAACCTTTCTTGTATAGTCAACAGGAGCCTTTGCAACAACGTCTATATGCTTCTGCGCACCGTTGGAATTAAGGAAGTCACGCGAAAGATCAACTATCTTCTTTCCGTTCCAAGTCATTGTAAGACGATTGTCACCTGTTACCTTAGCAACGACAGTTGCCTCGATATTCTCAGAATTAGCAAGATTTATAAATTTCTCAACGTCAGTTGCGCGAACAACGACAGCCATTCTCTCCTGAGATTCACTGATAGCAAGCTCTGTTCCGTCAAGACCTTCATATTTTTTAGGTACAGCATTAAGATCTATTGCAACACCGTCAGAAAGCTCACCGATGGCAACCGATACGCCGCCTGCACCAAAGTCGTTACAACGCTTGATGAGTGTAGATGCCTCGGCATTTCTGAACAATCTCTGAAGCTTGCGTTCTTCGGGTGCATTTCCCTTCTGAACCTCAGCTCCGCACGTCTGAAGTGACTCGAGGGTGTGTGATTTTGAAGAACCTGTTGCACCACCGCAACCGTCACGTCCTGTACGTCCTCCAAGAAGGATAACAACGTCACCGGGTGTAGGAACTTCTCTGACAACGTTTTTAGCGGGAGCGGCTGCAATAACAGCACCGATCTCCATACGCTTCGCAACGTATCCGTCGTGGTATATTTCATCAACCTGACCTGTAGCAAGACCGATCTGGTTTCCATATGACGAATATCCGGCAGCGGCAGTTGTAACAATCTTTCTCTGAGGAAGCTTTCCTGCCATTGTTTCACTAACGGGTTTAAGAGGATCAGCTGCTCCTGTTACACGCATTGCCGCATAAACGTAAGAGCGTCCCGAAAGCGGGTCTCTGATAGCTCCACCGATACAGGTTGCAGCTCCACCAAAAGGCTCGATTTCTGTAGGATGGTTATGTGTTTCATTCTTAAATAACAACAACCAATCCTGCTCCTCACCGTCAACGTTTACCTTGATCTTAACTGTACAAGCATTAATTTCTTCCGATTCGTCAAGCTTATCAAGCTTTCCGTTCTTACGTAAATATTTAACTGTTACAGTTGCGATATCCATAAGATTTATCGGCTTTGTTCTTCCGATAGCATCTCTTGTAGCAAGGTAATCATTATAGGTATCTTCAAGAAGCTTGTCCTCAAACTTTACACTGTCGATTGTTGTGAGGAACGTGGTATGACGGCACAGGGCAGCCCAATATACATGGTCCATTCTAATTTCAGATATGGTAGGATTTCTCTTTTCTGTTATAAAATAATCACGACAGAAACGAAGGTCATCAACGTCCATAGCGAGAGCATACTTTGAAATAAAGCCTGCAAGCTCATCTTCCTTAAGCTCTATAAAGCCATCGAGAACTTCAACTGTTTCGGGAATAGAATATTTTGTAACAAGAGTTTCGTAAGCTTCGAGAGAAGCCTCGCGAGACTCAACGGGGTTAATAAGATACTTCTTTATAGCTGCTACATCATTGTCTGTAAGCTCGCCATACAGCTTATATATTTTTGCGGTTTTAATAATGGGTCTTTCACCCTGAGAAATTATCTGAATACACTGAGCGGCAGAATCAGCGCGCTGATCATACTGTCCGGGCAAGTATTCAACAGCAAACGTAACACTATTGTCCTTCTCATCAACATAGCTTACGTTATCAAGCTGAGGCTCGGAAAATACAGTGCCTACTGAATAATCAAAAAGTGATTTTTCAATATTTTCAACGTCATATCTGTTAAGCAATCTAAGGCTCTTAAGACCTTTGATCTGCAATAAATTTACAATTTCATTTTTTAATGAATCGGCTTCATGTGTTAGACCGTTTTTCTTTTCAACATAAACTCTGTAAACCATTAAAATTGGTCTCCATTCTAAAAAAATTATTGTCTGTAAGCCAAAAGAGCTCTTTGTCCTATATCACTACGGTTATAAGCATTTTCAAAAGATACTTCTTTAACCATCTCATAAGACTTTTTGATAGCACCTGTAAGTGTTTCGTCAACTGCGGTAACACCAAGTACTCTTCCACCAGCACTCAAGAGTTTTCCGTCTTCAGAAAGCTTTGCGCCTGCAACGTAAACGTTATCCTTTACGTTATCCGAAATAGTTATTTCATATCCCGAATTATATTTCTGGGGATAACCGTCAGATGCCATTATAACACAGCAAGCATGCTTGTTACCGAATTTAACTTCAGTGTTTTCAAGGGTTCCGTTTGTGCAAGCCTTCATGATCTTAAAGAGATCTGATTCAAGCAAAGGAAGTACTACCTGTGTTTCGGGATCACCGAAACGGCAGTTATATTCTATCACCTTAGGTCCCTTTGGAGTAAGCATAAGTCCGAAATACAAGCAACCCTTAAAGGTTCTTCCTTCAGCATTCATTGCATTGATCGTAGGAAGGAAAATCGTCTTCATACACTCTTCTGCAATATCTGCGGTATAGTAGGGGTTGGGAGCAACCGTGCCCATTCCGCCCGTATTAAGACCCTCATCGTTATCCTTGGCTCTCTTGTGGTCCATAGAAGATATCATAGGTACAAGTGTTTTTCCGTCTGTAAATGACAAAACAGAAACCTCGGGACCTGTCAAAAACTCTTCAATAACGACGTTACTGCCGCTTTCTCCGAATATCTTGTCTTCCATCATTGAACGTACTGCGTCACACGCTTCTTCGCGGGTCTGAGCAATAATAACACCCTTTCCGAGTGCAAGACCGTCGGCCTTGATAACAACGGGAATAGAAGCAGTTTTCAAATATTCAAGAGCCTTGTTCATATCTGAAAAAACTTCGTATTCCGCTGTAGGAATATTATATTTTTTCATAAGGTCCTTTGAAAACACCTTACTACCCTCAATTATAGCCGCATTTTTGTTAGGACCGAAGCAAGGAATACCCGCCTTTGTAAGTTCATCAACAGCACCGAGAACAAGAGGATCGTCGGGCGCAACAACAGCATAATCAATAGAATTTGACTTTGCAAATTCAACGATAGCAGGTATGTCCTTTGCACCAATGTTTACACATTCAGCGTCTGCAGCAATACCTCCGTTACCTGGAAGTGCATAAATTTTTGTTATTTCTTTGCTTTCTTTAAGCTTTTTAATGATAGCATGTTCGCGGCCGCCGCCGCCTACGACCATTATATTCATTCTGCACCTCTTATTAATGATGGAAAAGTCTCATGCCTGTAAAGCACATTACCATACCGTATTTATTACACGTCTCTATAACGTTTTCATCACGAATAGATCCGCCGGGCTCTGCAACGTAAGAAACTCCGCTTCTTCTTGCGCGCTCAATATTATCACCAAATGGGAAGAATGCGTCACTTCCAAGTGCCACGCCTGTTATAGAATCAAGATATGCCTTCTTTTCTTCTGCGGTCAAAGGCTCGGGCTTTGTTGTGAAATATTTTTCCCACTCGCCGTCTGCAAGAACGTCTTCGCTCTGATCGGAAATATAAACATCGATAGTATTATCTCTGTCGGGTCTTCCAAGAGTATCCTTGAAAGGAAGAGCAAGAACCTTTTCGTGCTGACGGAGATGCCATATATCAGCCTTGTTTCCTGCACCACGTGTACAGGGTATTCTCGACTGCTGACCTGCACCAACACCGATAGCCTGTCCATCATAAGCATAGCAAACGGAATTTGACTGTGTATATTTGAGTGTGATAAGAGAAATGATAAGATCTCTCTTTGCGCTCTCAGGCATATCTTTATTTTCGGTAACTATGTTTTGGAGAAGCTCTTTGTTTATTTCAAAGTTGTTTCTTCCCTGTTCAAACATAATTCCGTAAACCTGCTTGCGCTCTGTTACCTCGGGAACATAGTTAGGATCGATCTTTACAATATTATAATTGCCTTTTCTTTTTGAACGAAGAATTTCAAGTGCTTCGTCAGTATATCCGGGAGCAATAATTCCGTCAGATACTTCTCTCTTGATAATAAGAGCTGTTGTCTTGTCGCAGACGTCACTGAGTGCGATCCAGTCGCCAAAAGATGACATTCTGTCTGTTCCTCTTGCTCTTGCATATGCACAAGCAAGCGGAGACTCATCGAGTCCCTCTATATCATCAACGAAGCAAGCTTTTTTAAGTGCATCGCTGAGAGGAAGACCAACTGCTGCAGACGTGGGGCTTACGTGCTTAAAGGAAGTTGCACAAGGCATACCAAGTGCCTCCTTAAGCTCCTTAACAAGCTGCCAGCTATTAAATGCATCAAGAAAATTGATATAGCCGGGCTTGCCGCCAAGTATTTCAATGGGAAGCTCCTTGCCGTCGTTCATATAGATCTTTGCGGGCTTTTGATTGGGATTACAACCGTATTTAAGTTCAAATTCTTTCATTATATGATCCTCACCTCAGTTGTTTTTGTTTATTATAATTTCAGAAGGCTCGCTTCCATTCAAAGGAACACAGCGAACAAATAAGGATACCTTGTTATCCTCATTAAGATTATTCCAAACAAGCTCTGCAAGCTCCTCTGCTGTATTGGGAAGGCTTACTTCTTCTGGCTCACCGTAAAATGAAGGAATAGGGTTTCCGTCACACTTATATGTATGGATAAAATGTCCTATACCGTCTTCAGGTGTGTAGTTATAAAAATAACGATTACAAGCCTCCGCTCTGCCGTTAGCGCTCTTCAATATAGAGAGCTTATATGTAAAAACGTTTCTCGGGAAGCAATAATACAATGCACCGGAAATACGGGGGGTAAGGTTCGGAGCATCGGGCTCAAATTCTCGTGTCATAAGTGCCTCTTCAAACCTAAACGCACTTTCATCCGAAGTATTAATATAATCATAAATGGTATTTGTCTGATCGCCGTTTGTTATAATATCAATATTTCCGTTTTTAGCAGAAAGATAAGGATTATAAATAATAAGACTTGGATCAGAAAGCTTGCTTTCATCAAAAGCTTTTGTTCTCATGCCGCCATCAAAGCGCTCAAAGATTCTGTTTCTGCTATTTTCGCTTCTTCCCATAATGAAATATGCGATCATTGCATTCTTGCCGTCTTTTGATTTTCCAACGACAATTCCTCTGCCGGGGTATGTATTCTCTGACAGAAGCGTTTCAAGATTGTATCTGCTCATAATATCTCCGTTCTTTTGTAAAATAACTTATTTTTGGGATTTACTAAGACAAATCTGTTTTGCAACTATTTCGGTTGCGCGAGGAAGGATCTGCCATTCAGCTTGACGCATTACTCTCTGCTGTAAGCTCTCGGGTGTTTCGTCCTTCTTTACGTAAACACTTTTTTGAAGTATTATCTCGCCTCCGTCAGGGACCTCATTTACATAATGTACCGTCGCTCCCGTAACCTTTACTCCGTATGCAAGAGCTGCCTCATGTACATGGATACCATAAAATCCTTTTCCGCAGAACGAAGGGATAAGAGAGGGATGAACATTTATTATACAGTTCTCAAATTCTTTTATAAATTTCGAAGTCAAAATATTCATAAATCCTGCAAGAACGATCATATCGATCTTATTCTCGCGGAGCACCTCGATTAACTTATCTTCAAAAGCTTCTTGGGTACCGTGCTCTTTTTTTGTAATAATTGCAACCGAAATTTCAGCCATCTCTGCTCGTGTTATAGCATAAGCATTCGGATTGCTTGAAATTACAAGCGACAATTCTCCGCTCTTTATTATTCCGTTTCTTTCTGCATCAATTAAAGCTTGCAAATTTGTTCCGCCGCCCGAAACGAGAACGGCAATTTTTGTCTTATTGTTTTTTTTCATTAGTAGCACCTGTTAAAATATCAAATGGGGATGGAAAAAACGATTAGGAAATGACGATACTCTCTTCTGATTTAATAATTTCACCGATGATGTATGCGTCTTCACCTGCTGCCTTCAAAACTTCAATAGCCTTGTCTGCTTCTGTTTTGGAAACAACAATGCTCATACCAACACCCATATTAAAGGTGTTGAACATATCTCTCTCACAAATATTTCCGGTTTTTTCAATCAACTTAAAGATAGGAAGTATCTTTACGGATGCCTTGTCTATCTTTGCGCAGAAGCCCTTGGGAATACTTCTCGGAATATTCTCATAGAATCCTCCGCCGGTAATATGAGAAACAGCCTTTACTGTTACGTTCTCAAGAAGTGAAAGCATAGGTTTAACGTAGATTTTGGTTGGTGTCAAAAGGACCTCACCGAGAGATTTTCCGTCAAGCTCAGCCACAGGCTTTTTGAGATCAGCATTTTCAATATCAAAAACCTTTCTTACAAGCGAGAAACCGTTTGAATGTACACCGCTTGAAGGAAGCGCGATGATAACGTCGCCCTCTTCTATTTTTGAATTGTCAATAATTTTTGATCTGTCAACAACACCCGTAGAGTAACCTGCAAGGTCATACTCATCAACAGGATAAAATCCGGGCATCTCAGCAGTTTCACCGCCGATAAGTGCACATCCTGCCTGAACGCAACCTTCAGCAACACCTGAAACGATTGCAGCAATTTTCTCGGGAACGTTCTTGCCACACGCAATATAATCAAGGAAGATCAAGGGCTTAGCTCCGCAGCAAACAATATCGTTTACGCACATTGCAACACAGTCAATACCAACCGTGTCATGCTTGTCCATAAGAAAAGCAAGCTTCAATTTTGTTCCGACACCGTCCGTTCCGCTTACGAGTATGGGTCTTGTAATACCTGTCATATCAAGCTCAAAAAGACCGCCGAAGCCTCCAATATCAGATACAACGTTCTTTGTCATTGTGCGACCAATGTGAGCCTTCATAAGTTCAACAGCCTTATATCCGGCTGTTATATCAACACCTGCCGCCTTATAACTTTCACTAAAACTCTTTGACATTTTTGTTATTTCCTTTCGCTGATGATTTTATATTTATTATTCTTTTCCGTTCCAACAATATGTGCAAAGTTTGCACGGGTCAATTCCAATTGCCTTTATTATACCGTCAAGTGATTGGAATTCAAGAGAATCAAATTTGAATTTCTTCGCTATTGCTTGACGAAGATTTTTTCCTCTTTCAGTTGAAGGATCACTGTATTCTTCAATATAGTTAAGTCCTTCTTTTCCCTCAAGCTCAACGATAGAAGTCGGAG
>JAZSIV010000043.1:0-15477 GCA_045533995.1 Eubacteriales bacterium | reverse complement strand
AAGAGAACGGGAGAGGAATCCTATGCCGTGGTACAGCTCCGCAGAGAGAATGCAGAGGGAACGATGTATAATCTTGTGGGATTTCAGACGCATCTGACCTTTGGCGAGCAGAGAAGGGTGTTCAGAATGATACCCGGTCTTGAAAATGCCGAGTTCCTTCGCTATGGAATAATGCACAGAAATACTTATCTCAACTCCCCCGAGCTTCTTGATGCCTCTTACAGAATGAGAAACAACAAAAATATCTTTTTTGCCGGTCAGATGACGGGTGTTGAGGGATATATCGAGTCGGCGGCACCCGGCTTTGTTTCGGGACTTTCTGCCGCAAGACAGGCTCTCGGAATGGATGAGGTAAGCTTCCCGAGGACAACGATGATAGGCGCTATGTCGTCTTACGTATCAAACGGTGGTACGGGCAAATTCGTTCCTATGAATGCGAATTTCGGAATAATCGAGCCGCTTGGATATCGCGTTAAGGGAGGAAAGATAGCAAAATACGAGGTGCTCTCAAAAATAGCACTTGACGAAATTGAGGCTATCAAGGAAAAATATTCTATCTGATCTAAATAAGGAGGAGTTATGAGAATTATTGCTGACGTAATGGGAAGTGACAAGGGTGCGTGTGAGCTTGTAAAGGGAGCTTGCGATGCCCTCACTGAATATAAAAACATAGAGATAACACTTGTCGGAGATGAGAAAGCTATAAGGTCTGCTATTGAAAAATGCGGAAGAAGCGCGGCTGATTTTGAGATAGTGCACGCAGACGACGTCATCACAATGAACGACAATCCCCTGAGTGTAAACAGAGCAAAGTCGGGCTCGTCTATGAGCGTTGGACTTCGTATGCTTGCAGACGGCAAGGGAGATGCGTTTGTGAGCGCGGGAAATACGGGAGCGCTCTTTACGGGAGCTACTCTTATCGTGCGAAAGATAAAGGGAGTAAACCGCCCTGCAATAGCTACCGTTCTGCCTATGACACCCCCTGTTTTACTGCTTGATTCGGGTGCGAATATTACCGTAACACCGCAGTATCTTTTGCAGTTTGCCGTAATGGGCGGCGAGTATATGAAGAAGATATACGGAGTGGAAGATCCCCGTGTCGGAATACTTAACAACGGCGAGGAAAAGAGCAAGGGAACAGAGCTTCAGATCGAAACCTATAAGCTCTTCAGCGAAACCGAGGAGATAAACTTTGTCGGAAACGTTGAGGCTAACAAGCTTTCTCTTAATGCTTGCGATGTTCTTGTGACCGACGGATTTTGCGGAAACATTCTTCTTAAGAGTGTTGAGGGTATGGGCAAGCTTATGATGAACACGCTCAAGGGTCTTTTTACGACAAATCTCCGTACAAAGCTTGCCTATCTTCTCGTAAAGAAAAATCTTGGTGTTGTCAAGAAGAATTTTGATGCCAACGAGCACGGCGGCGCACCTATTCTCGGCGCATCAAAGCCCGTTATAAAGGCGCACGGATCATCGAATGCAAAGGCATTCAAGAACGCTATCCGTCAGGCGGCGGCCTATGCCGACTCGGGTATGATCGAGGAGATCGCCTCAAAGGCAGACAAGCTTTTCGCCAAAAAAAAGACCGATGCCGAAATATCATAAAATTATTGAAAGGTAGTTTGAAATGCCAATAAATACAGAAGATTTTGAGAAAATTATAGGATATACATTCTTAAATAAGGATCTTTTGAGAACGGCACTTACACATTCGTCGTATGCTAATGAGTTAAGGTCGAGAAAAAAGATAGTCGAGTGCAACGAAAGACTTGAGTTTTTAGGCGATTCTGTCCTTTCGATAATAGTGAGTGAATATCTTTTTGACGAATATTCAAGCAGCCCCGAGGGAGATCTTACAAAGCTTCGCGCGGCTGTCGTGCAGTCAAGCGCGCTTGCCTCTTATGCAAGACAGGTGCACCTTGGCGACTATCTCTATCTTGGTGTTGGCGAGGATAAGAACGACGGCAGAAACAGACAGTCAAATCTCGAAAATGCTTTCGAGGCTCTTCTTGCCGCTATCTATCTTGACGCGGGCGCAGACGGAAAAAAGACGGTTCAGAGCTTCTTGCTTCCATTTATAGTTTCGGAGATAAGAAAGATAGGCGCATCGGGACTTCACCGTGATTATAAGACCGACCTTCAGCAGCTTATACAGCAGGCAGAGGGTGACTATCTCGAATATATCACCGTCGGAGAGCACGGCCCCGACCATCAGAAGACGTTCTTTGTCGAGGCGAGAATGAATTCAAACGTAATAGGAAAGGGAAGCGGAAAAACAAAACGAGAGGCAGAGCAAAATGCGGCAAAGCAGGCGCTGGAGCTCTTCGGAGAGAACTGAATCCGCTAACGGAAAAATGGGCACGTGTGCTCATTTTTCTGCATTTATAAGAAATCAATACGGAGAAATAGTTTTATGAGACATATAAATATACCGATATTTATACCGCATCTCGGTTGTCCGAACAACTGCGTTTTTTGTAATCAGCGGTCTATTTCGGGGCACGGAGATTTCGATATTTCTTCGGTGCGCGATGAGATAGAGAGGGCGCTTTCTACAACCGATGCCGACGATATATGTGAGATAGCCTTTTTTGGCGGCTCGTTTACGGGTATAGACAGAGAGCTGATGATATCTCTCTTGGATATTGCGGAAGAATATATAAATAGCTTTGATGGGAGAATAAAGAGCATAAGGCTGTCAACGCGCCCCGATTACATAAATCGAGAGATACTTGATATTCTTTCACGTTATTCGGTGAGAACGGTAGAGCTTGGACTTCAGAGTATGGACGAGGACGTGCTGAAAGCATCAAAAAGAGGTCACGATGCAGAATGCGCCAGAGAAGCGTGCAGGCTCATAAAGGAATACGGCTTTGAGCTTATAGGGCAGATGATGATAGGTCTGCCGTGGTGGGACATAGAAAAGGAAATAATGACGGCACAGACAATTTGCTCTATGGGGGCTGACGGGGCAAGAGTTTATCCCACAGTTGTCTTTTACGACACCGAGCTTTGCGAGATGGCAGAGCTGGGCGAATATCTGCCCCTTGATACCGATGCTGCGGTCAAGAGATGTACGCGAGTGCTTGACGTTTTTGACCGCGCGGGTGTGCCGTGTATTCGCGTGGGACTTTGCGCGAGCGATAATCTGTCCGATCCCGACAAGGTCTTTGGCGGTGCGTCGCACAGCGCGATAGGTGAGATGGCAATGAGCGAGCT
This sequence comes from Eubacteriales bacterium, assembly GCA_045533995.1. Taxonomy (GTDB): domain Bacteria; phylum Bacillota; class Clostridia; order Oscillospirales; family CAG-272; genus HGM12713. The sequence goes on along the minus strand of JAZSIV010000043.1, from coordinate 12,258 downwards.
CTATTTCGAGCGCATATGCGAGGAGATAGACAAGCAGGCAAGTGGTGATTTTGAACTAAACGAGCTTGTTGTTTATGTGCAAAAGGGCAGTGTTTCAAAGGCTGTCGGACAAAAGAAGAAAAATAAAGAAAAACTTTGCGAAAAATACGGCTTCAAGCGTGTAAAAGTGCTTGAAAAAAATGATATTTCGGGTTATAATATAGATATATTGCTTAAATAAAAGTTTGAAAGAAAAAATCTGTCCGAAAGGAGAAAGATCGTGTATCTTAAATCCCTTGAGCTTCAGGGCTTCAAGTCTTTCCCCGATAAAACAAAATTAACCTTTGAGGGCGGCACGACCGTCATAGTGGGACCGAACGGAAGCGGAAAATCGAACATATCGGATGCAATGCGTTGGGTGCTTGGCGAGGTGTCGTCAAAGAGCATCCGCGGAACAAAAATGGAGGATATTATCTTCGGAGGAGCTGATACGCGCAGACCTATGGGTTATGCCGAGGTGTCGGTGACCTTTGATAATACCGATCCTTGCGGAAGGCTGGACTGTCCCTATGACGAGGTGACGGTTACCCGCCGATATTACCGCGCGGGAGAGAGCGAGTATTTTATCAACCGCAGAGCAGTGCGTCTGCGCGATATATACGAGCTCTTTATGAATACCGGTGTCGGACGTGACGGATATTCTATTATCGGTCAGGGAAGAATAGCCGAGATAATATCAAAAAAGAGCGATGACAGACGTGATATCTTTGAGGATGCGTCGGGTATTGCGAAATACAGACATAAAAAGAGCGAAACCGAAAGAAAGCTTGCTTCTACCGAGGACAATATGACGAGAATCAACGACATATTTACCGAGGTCGAGTCACAGGTCGGCCCGCTTGAAAAAGAGGCGCAGAAGGCGAAGCGCGCTCTCGAGCTTCTTGACGCGAAGAAGAAGGTGGACGTTCAGCTTTGGCTTTACGATACCGAAAAACTTCGCGGCGATATTTCGCGCGCAGAGGAGAATTTCAGACGCTCCGAGTTTGATCTGCGTAGTGCCGAGGATTCGATCAAGTCGTTTGAGGTGCAGAACGAAAAGCTCTTTGAGGCTTCGCAGTCAAACAAGCAGGTGTCTGAGGGCTTGCTCGTTGAGATACGCGAGCAGACCAATGCAAATCACACCCTTGACAGCGAATACAGAGTAAACGAGACCAATATTCTACATACGGGTGAAATGCGCGCTACCGCAGAGGGTGCGGCGGCATCTGCAAGAAAGTCGATAGAGGACGAAAAGAGAACTCAGGCTGAGGGACTTGATAAAAAGGGTCAGCTTGAACTTAAGCTTGAGGAGCAGAAAAAGGAACACGAAAATATTTCACAGCTTCAGAAAAATGAAGCCGAAACAGAGAGAAATATTGAACTTGAGATAGCCCGAGCGCTTGACGATATTCACGTGCTCGAATCGGAGGGCGTTGATATCAAGGCGAGAATGTCGGTAATCGAGAAGGCGCGTCTTTCCGATACAGACAAGCATACGGCTATGCTCTTACAGATAAGCGAGTATGAAAAGCTTTCGGCAGAGATGTCGGCACAGATAGAGAGCGCAAAGCGCACCTGTGCGGGCTATGAAAAGACTATCGGAGAGTGTGACGGAGAGATAAACGAGTTCACGTCAGCCCTTTCTGATATGTATGCCGAGCGACACGACTCGAATGAAGCGCTTACAGCCAAAAAGCTATCGCGCGATTCGATAGCGCAAAGAATAGAGACATTCAAGGCAATGGAAGAGCATCTTGAGGGATACTCTGGAAGCGTTCGCTTTGTAATGAAAAAGTACGGCGAGGGTGCGATAACCGATAAGCACGGAAACAAGTGCGGAAAGATTTACGGTCCGCTCTCACAGCTTATCTCGGTTAAGGAAAGATATGTGAGTGCCATAGAGACGGCTCTTGCCGCAAACATACAGCACATCGTCGTTGAGGACGAGAGCGTTGCAAAGGCGGCAATGTTTGCTCTTAAGAGAGCAGACGCGGGCAGAGCGACATTCTTCCCGCTCACCTCAATGAAGCCGCAGACAGCTACGCCCGAAATGAAGGATGCAGAGGATTTCAAGGGTTACGTCGGTGTTGCCGACGAGCTTGTCGGCTGTGATGAGAAGTTTGAGGTGGTTATTTCCTCGCTTCTTGGCAGAACCGTTGTTTTTGATAATATCGAGAACGCTACCGAGATGGCAAGAAAGCTCAGATATAAGGTCAAGGTAGTGACGCTTGACGGTCAGCAGATAAACGTAGGCGGATCGTTCACGGGCGGTTCTGTTAAAAAGAACGGAAATATACTTGGACGAGCTGCCGAGATAAAGCATCTTGAGGGTGAGCTTGATGAGGTGCGCGCGGTGATCGCTGCGGCGCAGAAAGAGCTTGACAAGCTTGAAAAGAAGATATCGGCACTTGAAGATGACAGAGAAAACGTTGACAGCAAGAAAAAGCTTGTAGGCGTGCTTCTTGGCTCGGAAAATACAAAGGCTGAGCAGCTTATGGCAAAGCTTGAGGCTAACAATACTCTTATCGAAAGACTTCGAGCCGATTACCACGAGATGCTCGAGGCATATTCAAAATATGACGACGATATAAAGAGATTTAATCAGCGCAGTGCCGAGATCGTAAAGCAGATAGAGGAGATATCGGCAGTACGCGCCCGCAAGGACGTTGAGCGTCACGCGGCGGCAGAGCGAAAGGAAGCGGCTGACAGACGACTTACCGAGCTTTATATCGCTATGAGCGAAACGCAGAAGGATATTGAGACCTGCGGTTCATTGCTTATGCAGTCGGACGAGAGAATAGCAAAATTTAGTGAAGAGCTTAATATTCAGCTTTCAAGAATTGAGGAGCTTTCGCAGAAGATCGCGGCACTCGGTGAGATACAGATGGCAAACCGCGAGGAATACGAGCGGGGCGAGAAGCGTCTCGCGGAGCTTAACGCAAAGAGAGCGGAGGTCGAGCAGGGCGGCTATGAATTTGAAAAGAAGCTCAACGACGTAAACGCAAAGATGCGCGAGAAGATGTCTCAAAAGGAGCTCATTTTCAGAGATTATACAAAGTGCGAGAACCGACTTGAAAATCTTCGTGCCGAGCAGGATAAGCTTGCATCGCGTCTTTGGGACGAGCACGAGTTGACAAGAGTAGAGGCACTCACTCTCGGATACGAGGTGCTTACCCCCGAGACAAGAGGCGAGGCGGCGGCAAAGCAGACAGAGTGCCGTAACAAGCTTCGTGCTATCGGAAACGTAGACCTCGACGCTGTGAATAAGTACAAGGAAGTTAAGGAAAGATACGATTATATGAAGGGGCAGCTTGAGGATCTTGATGCCTCGAAGAAGGATCTTCTTGATATAATCTCAAAGCTTGAGGTTGAAATGAAGGATGCCTTTATCGAGTCCTTCAATCTCATCAACGAAAACTTCAATTCGGTTTTCTCGGAGCTTTTCGGGGGAGGATCTGCAGAGCTTTCGCTCACAGACCCTGACAACGTGCTTGAAAGCGGAATCGAGATAAAGGCGGCGCCTCCCGGAAAGATCATCAAGAATATGGTACAGCTCTCGGGCGGGGAGCAGGCATTTATCGCCATCGCGCTCTTCTTCGCGATAATAAAGGTAAATCCCACGCCCTTCTGTATCCTTGACGAGATAGAGGCAGCGCTTGACGAGGTGAACGTGGCGCGTTTTGCCGAATATATCAAGAGATATTCGGACAGCACGCAGTTCGTTCTCATAACACACCGCCGCGGAACTATGGAGGCGGCAAACAGACTTTACGGTGTCACAATGCCACAGAGAGGAATCTCAAAGGTGCTTGAGCTTGACATCGACGATATTTCAAAGAAAAAGGGAGACGATTGGGATGGCATTTTTGGATAAGCTGAAAGCGGGGCTTTCAAAAACAAAAAATGCGATATTCGGTCAGGTCGATAACGTACTCAAGGCATTCGTCAGAGTTGACGAGGATCTGCTTGAAGAGCTTGAGGAGCTTCTTATCTGCTCCGACGTCGGAGTTGGCGCGACCGAAGAAATAATAGATGAGCTGCGCGAGCGCATAAAGGACGGCAGACTCAAGGAAAAGGAGCAGGTCACAGATGCGCTCCGTGAGATACTTGCGGAAATGATCGGAGAGGGAGAGCCTTTGCACCTTGAAACAACTCCGTCGGTAATACTTGTTATCGGAGTGAACGGCGCGGGCAAGACCACCTCTATCGGTAAGATATCTAACCGACTTATAGCCGAGGGCAAAAAGGTCGTTGTGGCGGCGGCGGATACATTCCGTGCGGCTGCTATCGATCAGCTTGCCGTATGGTGTGAGAGATCGGGGGCAGATATTGTAAAGCAGAACGAGGGAAGCGACCCTGCGGCTGTCGTGTTTGACGCTATCGCTTATGCGAAGAAAAGAAATGCAGACGTTCTTATAATAGACACTGCGGGCAGACTTCACAATAAGGTGAACCTTATGAACGAGCTTTCCAAGATCAACAGGGTTATTGACAGAGAGCTTCCCGATGCGTCGCGTGAAAATCTGCTCGTGCTCGATGCTACGACGGGACAGAACGCGATACTTCAGGCAAAGGAATTCAAGAACAGTGCGTCTCTCACGGGACTTGTTCTTAACAAGCTTGACGGTACCGCAAAGGGTGGAATCGTTATTTCCATCAAGCAGGAGCTTGGAATTCCCGTTAAGTTCATCGGTGTCGGAGAAAAGATCGACGATATGCAGGAATTTGACGCGGGTGAATTTGTAAGCGCACTCTTTGACTAATCGGCGAGGTTAAAAATGAAGATAGTAGTTGCATCGCATAATAAAAAGAAAATAAAAGAGCTTAACACCCTGCTCGATAAATATATCGAAGGAGTGGAGCTCCTTTCACTCGATGACGTGGGCATTTACGGCGACATCGAGGAGGATGGCACAAGCTTTGAGGAAAACGCTTTCATCAAGGCGAGAGCCGCTGCAGCTTCGGGCTATATCGGAGTAGGTGACGATTCCGGCCTTTGTGTAGACGCACTTGGCGGTGCGCCCGGCATATATTCGGCAAGATATGCGGGAGAGCACGGCGACGACGAGGCAAACAATGCCCTGCTTCTTAAAAATCTTGAGGGCAAGCATGACAGAAGCGCAAAATTCGTATGCGCGCTTGCTTGCGTTTTCCCCGAGGGATACGGAAAAGAGGATTTTTGCGTTATGGGCGAGGTGCACGGTGAGATACTTGAAAGCGCACGCGGAGAAAGAGGCTTTGGGTATGACCCGCTCTTCTACTATCCGCCTTTCGGTAAAACCCTCGCAGAGCTTGAGGCGGCAGAAAAAAATTCTGTTTCTCACCGCAAAAATGCAGTAGAGAAGCTTGGCAAAATGCTTGCAAAAAATAATTAAAGGTTTTTGAAAGAGTATGAGAAAACTTTTTTGGAAGGTTCTCTCATAAATAATAAGGAGATATAATGCTTACATCAAAACAGAGGGCATATCTGCGCGGTCTTGCATCGACCGAGCCTACGATAATGCAGATAGGCAAGGGCGGAGTTACCGAGAATCTTGTAAAGACGGTGTCGGACGCGCTTGAAGCAAGAGAGCTTATAAAGCTTTCTGTGCTTGAAAATTCGGGCGAGGCGGCAAGAGAGGTTGCAGATGCACTTGCAGAAGCAACAGGTGCTGACGTTGCGGGAGTTATCGGAAGAAAGATCATTCTTTACCGTGAGTCCGAAAAGCACAAAAAAATAGAGTTATAATTAAAGTATTTTGAGGGAAAGGCTGTTTACACTATGATTGAGAACCAGTTGCGTGTCGGAATATACGGGGGAACATTTGCTCCCGTGCATATAGGTCATATTCAGGCGGCAAAGGCTTTTATGGAGCAGATGAAGCTTGATTATCTGTTTATTATTCCTGCGGCTATCCCGCCGCACAAGCAGATAGATGCGAGTGATGACCCGATACACCGTTTGCGTATGTGTGAGCTTGCCTTCGAGGGAATCGACGGAGTGATTATCTCGGATATTGAGATAAAGAGGGGCGGAAAGAGCTACACTTACGACACTCTGCGTGAGCTGTCGCGCCCCGACACAAGACTTTTCTTGCTGTGCGGAACCGATATGGTTCTCTCATTTGATACCTGGTATCGCTTTGAGGATATTTTTAAGCTATGTTATCCGACCTACGTCAGACGCGAAAAGGATGCGCTGCTTGACACTCGGATAATATCAAAAATCGGTGAATATTATCAGAAATACGGCGTTATGTTCAGAAAAGTGTTACTTGACCCCATTGAGCTTTCCTCTACCGATATTCGTTCGGCAGTAAAAGAAAAAAGGGATATTTCGGGTATGGTTTCTCCCTCTGTGGAGAAATATATTAGAGAGCACGGTCTGTATATTTGAGGGGAAATGTCAATGGAAATGATCATCAGTGAAAGACAACTTGACGAGCTTCGTGCGAAGATCTCTAACGGAATGTCGTCAAAAAGACTTAATCACACGCTTGAGGTGGAAAAAATGGCGGTACGGCTCGGAGAGCTGTATCTGCCCGATAAGATAAACGTTTTGCGCGCGGCGGCGCTGTTACACGATATAACAAAGGAGTATCTCGAGGGCGAGCATCTTCGTGTCTTTGAAAAATACGGCGTGGAGCTTTCGGAAGAGGATATGCTTGCTTCAAAGACCTTTCACGCAAGAAGTGCGGCACTTATTATTGAGAGTGAGTATCCGTCTTTCGCTTGTGATGATGTTATATCGGCTGTGCGCTGGCACACCACGGGCAGAGCAGGAATGAGTGTGTGTGACAAGCTCATATATCTTGCCGATTATATCGATATGTCACGAAATTTTGAGGACTGTGTAAAACTTCGCGATTATTTCTTTGGGGCTGAACCCGAAAAAATGAGCGAGGAAGATAGGCTGCTTCACCTTGACAGAACGCTTATTATTTCCTTTAATATGACGATGGACGGACTTTTGCGTAAAAGCGCTGTGATAAGCAGGGATACGGTAAGTGCAAGAAACGACCTTATCTGTGCGGTTACGGCAAAGTCGAAAAAATAATATAGAGATACTTATTCACATAACACTCACTACATAAAAAATATTTATGGAGAATTTGTTATGTTGAAAAAGATTATAAAAAACACACTTATAGTTTCTGCCGTTGCCGCAGTAATTCTCGGGCTTATGATGGTTGCCTTTTTTGCGGCAAGGTTTATTTCCTCAAGCGGTGGGAACAGAGTTTCTGCTATTGGGCAGGAAAGCACTCCCCCGGTTTCCAGAGAAATGGACGAAAGAGTAAATTTCCTTGTGCTTGGCAGAGATGATGCCTCGGGTCTTTGCGACATGATGATGCTTGCCTCGTATAACATTACTGAGGGGAGCATGAACGTCGTTCAGATACCGCGCGACACTTATGCCGAATTTACGTCGGGGAGCTATAAGAAGATCAACGGCGCGGTAGCCGCACTTGGCTCGGAGAGAGCATTGTGTGATTTTCTTTCGGATGCGCTATGCGTTCCTATAGATCACTACGTTTCTTTTGATCTCAAGGCTCTTTGCAAGCTTGTGGACGTGCTTGGCGGAGTTGAGGTCGACGTTCCTTTTGATATGGATTATGATGACCCTGCGCAGGGGCTTTCGATTCATATAAAGGCGGGAAAGCAGCTGCTTGACGGAAAGCGTGCAGAGCAGTTTGTCAGATACCGTTCGGGATATTTAGAGGGTGACGTTGGGAGAATGGATGCTCAAAAGCTTTTTCTTTCGTCACTTTTTAAGAAGATAAGAAGTGATGCTTCGATTCTTACCATAGCCTCTCTTGCCGCTACGCTTGCCGACGATATAGACACCGATGCGAGTATTTCGAATATCGTAACTCTTGCAAGGAAGGCACTTGTTTTGTCGGCAGAAAAGATAAGATTTGTAACTCTTGCAGGCGAAGGTGCTGTGGCAGAGAAAAGCGGCGCGTCCTATTACGTTATATCAAGAGACTCGGCTATTGAGATAACGGGAAAATATCTCGGTGGCACGGGCGATGAGAAAAGCTTTGATAAGGACAGAAAGTTTCTTAACGAAAATTACGACAGCTTTTCAAAAATTTATTATTCAAAGGCAGACTATACCGTTTACGATGCCGCAACACTTGCATCGGGCGGAATAGAAATAGAGCGCAAAAATTAAATGCTTGTCCTTTTTGCCTTGACAAAAATCCAATAATGGATTAAAATAGATAAGTAAAAATTAAAAGGTTATTTTTAGTAGGGGAAACGAGAACAGAAAAAGGATTTCTTTCTTGTTGCCCCCATAAAAGAGGTATTTTATGATTGAAAAAGAAGAAATGACAGCTTGCGAACTACCAACACTTACAGACGCTGATGCAGAGGTGCTTGCAAACGCTATTGCAGAGGTTCTTGATTCCAAAAAAGGCTTTGATATACAGGTCATTCCCGTTGCCGACAAGACGGTAATTGCCGAGTATTTCGTAGTGTGCAGCGGTAACACCTCAACACATATAAAGTCGCTTGTTGATGAAGTTGAGTATAAGATCGGTCTGCGCGAGCTCCTTCCTTATCACGTTGAGGGTAAGGACAACAATTCGTGGATAATTATGGATTACAGCCACGTTATCGTTCACGTATTCACACGCGAGGCAAGAGAGTTTTATAATATAGAAAAGCTTTACGAAAACTAATATTTTAAGAGGATAGATAAAATGAAGTATAATCACGCCGAAATTGAAAAGAAGTGGCAGGCTTATTGGGAGAAAAATCAGACCTTTAAGACCGATCTTTGGGATTTCTCAAAGCCCAAATATTATGTTCTCGATATGTTTCCGTATCCGTCGGGAGTAGGTCTTCACGCAGGTCATCCCGAGGGCTATACAGCTACCGATATCGTTTCGAGAATGAAGAGAATGCAGGGCTATAACGTCCTTCACCCTATGGGCTACGACTCTTTCGGTCTTCCCGCAGAGCAGTATGCCGTTACAACGGGAAATCACCCAAACGGCTTTACACAGGAGAACATCAAGACCTTTTCAAAGCAGCTTAAGGAGCTTGGATTTGACTACGACTGGACAAAGATGGTAGCAACAAGTGATCCCGATTATTACAAGTGGACACAGTGGATATTCAAGCAGCTTTATCTTGACGGCTATGCGCAGTATATAGATATGCCTGTAAACTGGTGTGAGGAGCTTGGAACGGTTCTTTCAAACGATGAGGTCATTGACGGAAAATCCGAGCGCGGCGGTTATCCTGTTATCAGAAAGAATATGAAGCAGTGGGTCATCGATCAGCCCGCTTTTGCAGAGGCTCTTCTTGAAGGACTTGACGAGGTTGATTGGCCCGAGTCCACAAAGCTTATGCAGAAAAACTGGATAGGAAGATCGACAGGTGTTGAGGTTAAATTCGATATCGTCGGAGGCGGTGAATTCTCAATATTCACAACTTGTATTGAGACGATATACGGTATTACCTTTATGGTTCTTGCGCCTGACGGAGAGATAGTAAAAAAACTTATGCCGAGGATCGAGAACAAGGAAGAGGTCGAGGCTTACATAAGCGAAACTCTCAAGAAAAACGATATGGACAGAACCGAGCTCAACAAGACCAAATCGGGATGTGAGCTTAAGGGTGTAAGCTGTATCAACCCTGTAAACGGCAGAGAAGTAAGAATGTTTATCGGTGATTTCGTTCTTGCAAACTACGGTACGGGTGCGGTCATGGCTGTTCCTTCACACGACCAGCGTGACTTTGAGTATGCAATAGCTCACAATATAGATATGCTTCAGGTAATCGACGGCGATGACAGACTCGGTCACGTAGACGTGAGCGAGAAGGCATTTGAAAAGGGTGAGTATCTCGGCAAGGGATACAAGCTTATAAACTCCGAGGAGTTTACGGGTCTTACCGTTGAGGAAGCCAAGGAAGCTATCACTTCAAAGCTTGAAAAAATGGGCGTTGCAAAGAGAACTGTAAACTACCACTTCAGAGAGTGGATATTTGCAAGACAGCGTTATTGGGGCGAGCCCGTTCCCGTAGTTCATTGTGAGGACGGAAAGATACACGTGCTCGCTGACGAGGAGCTTCCTCTTGTTCTTCCCGAGCTTGAAAACTATAAGGGAGTAAACGGAAAGGCACCTCTTGAAAATGCTACCGAGTGGAAGGCTTACGACAAGGACGGAGTAAAGGGTGTAAGAGAAACATCGACTATGCCCGGCTCTGCGGGATCGAGCTGGTACTTCCTCCGTTATATAGACCCGAACAATGACAAGGAATTTGCAAACAAGGAGCTTCTTAAGCACTGGATGCCTGTTGACCTTTATATCGGCGGACCCGAGCACGCGGTCGGTCACCTTATGTACTCGAGGATCTGGAACAGATATCTCTATGACAAGGGCCTTGCTCCCACAAAGGAGCCCTTCAAAAAGCTCGTTCATCAGGGAATGATACTCGGTTCAAACGGAATCAAGATGGGCAAGCGTTTCCCCGAATTCGTTGTTAATCCCAGCGATGTCGTTCGTGATTACGGCGCTGATACGCTAAGACTTTATGAAATGTTCATGGGTCCGCTTGAGGTATCAAAGCCTTGGAGCGATCAGGGCGTTGAGGGTGCGAGAAAGTTCCTTAACCGTGTATGGATATTCTTCACAGAGCCCAAAAATATCGTTGACGGCGAAATGGCAGAGCTTGAAAAGATCTATCACAAGAGCGTGAAAAAGATCACAGAGGATTTTGAAAAGCTCGCCTTCAATACGGCTATCTCACAGATGATGATATTTGTAAATGCTGTATATAAAGAGGGTAAGTGTCCGAGAGAATATGCAGAGGGTCTTGTAAAGATGCTTTCTTGTATCTGTCCTCACATCGGTGAGGAGCTCTGGTCGGTGCTCGGCCATAACGATACAATAGCATTCGAGCCTTGGCCCACCTATGACGAGGCAAAGACTGTCGACAACACAGTTGAGATCGCAGTTCAGGTCAACGGAAAGCTCAAGGCAACTATCAAGCTTTCTATGAATTGCCCCAAGGACGAGGCTATCGCTACTGCAAAGGCGGACGAGCGAGTTGCTTCGGCAATCGAGGGTAAGACGATCATCAAGGAGATCTCTGTACCCAACAAGATAGTTAATATTGTGGTTAGATAAGATAAAGAATGTGGGGAGAAAACTTTTTGAAAAAAGTTTTCTCCCCACACCCCTTTTTCAAAAACTTTTAAGAAGAAAGGTCAGGAAAGTTTTGCTCGAGCTTTTTCAAAAGCTCGCGGTGTGGAGAGGCGGAGCCTTCCTCGCCACCGCAGTGGCGAAATCTCTCCTCGGCATTTCTTTTTTTGTTAGCTTTTTTTCTTTGTGCCTCGTTCAGCCAAAGAAAAAAAGCGGCTAACAGTTTAGATAGACAAAATTTAAATAACACCTTTTCAAAACCCCTTATTTGTGGTACAATTAAAACAGCACAAACAGAGGGTGACAAATGTATCAGTATAAATATTTAAGAATAGACGGCGGTGAGGTATATTTTCTCGGCTATCGCCTGCTGCTCACCAAAAGTGAGTATAAAATAATATGCCGAATTGCCGAGGCAGAAAAACCTATGTGCGCAGAGGGGCTTGTTACCTCACTCGGTAGGCGGAAGATCACGGCACAGAATGCCGCGGTACATATTTGCAACATTAATAAAAAGGCAAATGCAATAGGCGGCAGAAATCTTATAAATTGCGACAGCGGAAGATACTATTTTAACGAATTTATGTGAGAGATTTATGGAACAGAAGATCAATTACAAAGCGTTGCTTGAGGCAGAACTTAATAAAATAAAGGCATCGGGTGTGCGACCGAAGCTTCTCCTGCACGCCTGCTGTGCGCCTTGTTCAAGCTACGTATTGCAGTACCTTTCGGGATATTTTGATATTACGCTTTTCTTCTACAATCCGAATATTTCGCCAAAGGAAGAAAACGATTTCCGTGCAGACGAGCTTCACCGTCTTTGCCGAGAGATGCCGCTGCCAAGAGTGCCCGAGATAATTCTGGCTGACTATGAGCCCAACGTATTTTACGGTGCGGTAAAGGGAATGGAGAGTATGCCCGAGGGCGCGTCAAGATGTGCTGTATGTTATCGTTTAAGACTTGAAAAAACGGCGCAGATGGCAAAGGAGCTTTGCTTCGATTATTTTACCACAACGCTTACCATCAGCCCCTACAAGCGCGCAGATTGCCTCAACAGCATAGGCGCGGGGCTTTCCGGCAGATACGGAGTGCACTATCAACT
>JAZSIV010000136.1:0-2268 GCA_045533995.1 Eubacteriales bacterium | reverse complement strand
TAAAAGACGCATTTCTTCGAGTACCTTTTCGCCTCGGAACAAACGTACTTTCCAAATCTCGGTATACAATCCCCAAAACCAATAGTGCTGATATTCTTTGAGATTACGTCGTATTTCTCGCATGATATCGATAGTTTTCTGAACATCCTTTGCACGGACAGCGGTTTCAAAAGATTGTTGAAGCTCAGCGCAAAACTTTTCTTTTTCTTCCTCTGTAACTCCAAGCAACGCATCTACAGATGTTTCAAAAAATGACGCTATCATTGGCAGCATTTCGATATCGGGATATGTCGCGCCTATTTCCCACCGAGAAATAGCCTGAGGAGACGTTCCGAATTTTTCTGCCAATTGTTCTTGAGTAAGATTCATACGTCGGCGGTTTATACGTATTTGATTTCCTAAATTCAATTTCATACTATATCTCCATTCTGTCACTCTCTGCGCAGAGCTATTGTTTTACCGGTGATAATAGTATATCATGTTATGTAGCCATAATCAAGCGCACAGTTTGCGAGATTTTTTCTCAATTTGTGAGAAAACAAATTCAGCCTCGGAAGGGAGGATTCCCAGCCGAGGCTTTTAACTATTCAAAACTGTCCTTTAGAATCCGAAGCATATGGCGCGGTGCTTTTTATTTAAAAAAATTTGCATAACCTATTGATTATTTTAATATACTATGGTATAATAACGCATAAAGTAGTATTTAATACTACATAAGAAAGCGAGGCAAACAATAGTGACAAGGACAAAACTTAAAGACAGACTCCTGCCGCAGTATACAGGCGGCGAAGAGATATTCAATATGGTATCACACATAGTGGGAGGTGCGCTCGGAATCGCGGCACTCGTGCTTTGTGTGGTAATATCCGCAATAAAGGGAAACGTCCCGGGCGTTTTATGTAGCATCGTGTTTGGTACATCAATGACTACACTTTACACAATGTCGAGCATATACCATGGATTAAGACCAAATACAGCAAAAAAGGTATTTCAGATAATTGACCATTGCACCATATATTTTCTGATTGCGGGAACATATACGCCGATCCTCGTTTGCAGTCTTACAAAGACGGCTCCGCTTGCCGCTTGGATAACCTTTGGAGCTGTTTGGGGACTTGCGGCGCTTGCAACCACGCTTACGGCGATAGACCTGAGAAAATATAAGGTCTTCAGCATGATCTGTTATATCGGAATGGGTTGGGCAATAATTTTCTCTATTGACAAAATTTACAAAGCGCTTGCCCCTGCAGGCTTTTGGCTTCTGCTTCTCGGAGGCATAGCATATACGGGCGGAGTAATATTTTATAATCTCGGTAAAACAAAAAAATATTTTCACTCAATATTTCATCTTTTCACCCTTGCGGGAAGTGTTCTTCAAACACTCTGCATACTTTTTTACGTTCTCTGAAAACGAGCCGCTTGCAAATTGTAAGCGGCTCTTTTTTATTTTGAAACCCTCTCTTTTCTGTATGCGGCAGGAGACACTCCCACCTTTTTCTTAAAAATGTTTGAAAAATAATATTCGTCAGCAAAGCAAAGCTTCTGTGCTATCTCCTTTACAGATAGATTTGTATCCCGCAAAAGGTTTTTCGAAAAGTTAATTTTCTTTTCGAGAAGATATGCATAGGGAGTTATACCGTATGCCTTTTTAAAGATTCGAATGGTCTGAGATTCGGAATGTGATATGTGCTTGCAAAGAAGTGATATCTGAAAGCTTGATGTCACCTGAGCATCGAGAAAATCCTTCATTTTAATTTCTATTGAGGGGGGCTCACTCCTTTTTTTTGAATGTTCGCGCATCTTCAAAAAGATCTCGTTTAGTATTGCGATAAGCTGTGGAGTACAATCCTCACTTGTCGTTCTTCCAAGCTCGATGATGCGCAATAGCTCACCTCTTATATCAAGTCCCTCAAAATGTGAGACGTCTGATATGCCATACCCTTCGGCAAGGCTTTCAGCAAGTTTTCCACTGAAATTTATAAAATATTTTTTCCAAGGCTCTTTTTTGTCCGAATAATAATACTGATCTTTTCCCGCTTGCAAAAAATAGCTGTCGCCATTTACAGGTGAAAATGTCGTTTTGCCGATATGAACAGTCCCCCGCCCTTCTTCTATATATTCAATACAGGCGGTGCGTGAGCTTGGGCGATTGATAAAATAGCTCTTGTCGGGAAAGGTGATCCCGCATATAGAAAACCGTATCAGTTCTCGATTTTCGCTCTTTTGATTAAAACGGTATATCTCCTCTTTCACAGCAGTTTTCCTCAT
>JAZSIV010000155.1:0-19892 GCA_045533995.1 Eubacteriales bacterium | reverse complement strand
CTCTGCTTCGAGGAATCGGCTATTGCTAATAGGCTGTATCACAAGATAGTCATAAAAATTGACAATCTCTTCTATATCCTTTTCGGGCTTGTCCTCAAGCACAGCGTGAAAAAGCTCACCCGCCTCACAAGCCGAACCTATGATAAGACCCTCTCTGTGCTTTTCAAGCTCGGTCTTCGGGATACGGGGATTTCTTCTGTAATAATCAAGGTAGCTCTTTGAAACAAGCTTATAAAGATTTTTAAGTCCCGCCTGATTCTTTACTAATATTATCTGATGATATGGGCGGAGTGTAAGCGGATTTGTCTTTGAGCTCATCTCCGCTTCAAGCGCCGCAAAACTCTTTATATCGAGTTTTGAGAGTGCCTCTGTCATCTTAAAGAAAATAAGGGAGAGCATTTCCGCATCATCGCAGGCTCTGTGGTGGTTAAAATCTCCAAGCTCGTAATGCTTTGCAAGCGAGTCGAGCTTGTGTGCTTTAAGGTCGGGGTTGAGATATCTTGAAAGAGCCACGGTATCAAGATATGGATTTTCAAACGGCAGGCCAATGCTTTTAGCCGCATAGCGAATAAATCCCGTATCAAAATCGGCATTATGAGCGATGAGCAAACGGTTGCCAATAAAATCAAAGAATTTAGGGAGCACAACGTCTATCTTGTCTGCCCCACTTACCATCTCATCAGTAATTCCCGTAAGCTTTACTATTTCCTCGGGAATAGGACACTCGGGATCAACAAAGGTGCTGAATCGGTCAATAACCTCTCCTCCCTTTACCTTAACTGCACCGATCTCGGTTATCTTGCAGGTCTTTACCGAAAGTCCCGTTGTTTCTATATCAAATACTACAAATTCATCGTCAAAGCCGCCCTTATACCCTCCGTATACTGCACTCGAGGTATCATTTACAAAATATGCTTCCATTCCGTAAATAACCTTCATGCCGCATTTGTCGGCTGCGAGCATTGCCTCGGGAAATCCTTGAACGTTTCCGTGGTCGGTTATTGCAACGGCAGGATGTCCCCACTTCTGCGCAGTTTTAACCGCAACGTCGGGCGGGATAAGCGCGTCCATAGTTGAAAGATTTGTATGAAGATGAAGCTCGACACGCTTCACCTCGGCGTTGTCACTTCTTTCTATCTTCTTGATAAGTGCAATATTCTGATATGAAAGATATACCTCGTCCTCATTCTTTTCAAACTTAGTATAACCGTAAATTGCTACCGATGAACCTTTTTTTACGTTTGATGAAAGTGATTTTGCATCATCGGGATCGAGAGAGAAATTCTTAACGAAGATAGATGCATTTCCGTCATAAACTCCCATCGTAACATTATACTTATCACCGTTACGATTAGTTTCGCTTAAAAATGAGAATACAGTGCCCACAATTACAACGTTGCGCACAGGCTTTTTAAGACTTGCTATAAGAACGGGTCTTATCTCAAAATCCTCCCCGACAACGATCTCGGGGGCAGATATATCATATATATTTTTACCTATCTTGCATATTCCGTCATCACCCATTTCTATAACGGCATCGGGATCCATAACAGAGGCAATTCTTGGATACACGGGTCCTTCTTCCTCTGCAGGTGCTGATTTTGCGGTCGGTGTGACGTTTCCGTATTCTCGCTCCGCGCGTGCCATCTGTCTGTCTATCTCTTCAAGTCTCTGGCGGTGGAATGCCGAATAGTCCTCAACAGCCATATCCTTATGTGATATAGTAACGGCTACCGAAATAGAAAATTCACTCTTAATTATGTTTTCTATAACTCTCGGTGTGTTTGCGTCTATCAAAAGATTTATGCCGCTATCACTGAAAGGTATCTCGATATCAAGCTTTCCCGATACAGTGTCAAGACGGTAATCGTAATTCCCGAAAAAACCTTTTGCAACGATTCCGACAGCCTCGGTCTCCTTAAGTATCTCGGGAATATAATTATATCCAAAGCATTCTGACGGATAATGCGGCAATATTTTTACGTGATTAAGCTTATAGGCTTCCTTTATTCCCGCTTCTATATCGTAAAGTATATGCTTTTTTACAAGAGACTTGAAATCAACTCTTATCTCAAGTATTCTCTTTTCTTTATCAATTCTGGAACGAATATTGTCTGCTGTTAGCAATATTTCCGCGTATTCACGCGGCGGCAAATACTTTGCAAACAACTGAAGAAAATTCTTTTTTTCCATTTTTACCTACTTAATTTATAATTTCTATATATTTTCCGATATTGTTTTTATCTCTCTTATGAGAGTTCCTACTATATCCTCTTCTGCGATCTTGCATACGATCTCGCCCTTTTTAATAAGTACAGCCTCTCCTTTTCCGCCGGCAACCCCTATATCAGCCTCTCTTGCCTCTCCGGGCCCATTTACAACACATCCCATTATCGCAACCTTAAGCGGCACGTCGGAAAGACCTTCCTTTTCTACCGCCTCCTCAAACCTATGAACAAGCGATATAAGATCTATCTTTGTTCTTCCGCAGGTTGGACAGCTGACTATCTCAAGTCCGCTCTGCCCCTCAACACCTATTGCTTTCAGAATCTTCTTTGCCGCGCCTATCTCCTCAACAGGATCATCGGTAAGAGAAACACGCAAGGTGTCACCGATTCCGTCGCAGATAAGCGAGCCGATTCCAATCGCGCTCTTGACAGATCCGATCTCCTTACTTCCCGCCTCTGTGACACCAAGATGCAAGGGATAGTCGCACTTCTCTGCAACTATTCTGTTTGCCGCTATCATATTCACGGGGTTTGAAGCCTTGATCGAAATTACCGTGTCGTAAAAATCAAACTTTTCAAGCAAGGATGCATTATAAAGCGCAGATGCGGCAAGTGCGTCTGCCGTAGGCGCGCCGTACTCTGCAAGTATCTTCTTTTCAAGCGAACCGCTGTTTACACCGATTCTAATTGGGATATTGCGCGCCTTACATGCCTTACATACAGCTTTTATCCTATCCTCATCACCGATATTACCCGGATTTATTCTTATCTTGTCAAATCCGATCTCTGCACAGCGTAAAGCAATTTTATGATCAAAGTGAATATCTGCAACGATCGGGATCTTGATCTCCGATTCTTTTATTTTAAGTATTGTATCAGCCGCTTCAATATCGGGAACTGTAATTCTCACGACATCACAGCCTGCCGCAGCAAGAGCCTTTATTTGCGCAACTGTCGCAAGCGCATCGTGCGTATCGGTATTCGTCATTGACTGAATAAGAATAGGCGAATTTCCGCCTATTCTTTTAGTTCCAATATTTACAGTCCTTGTTTTTCTTCTAATCTCGTTATATTTCATGATCCTCCAAAGAGCTTAAAAACATCTTTTACGATTACAAATGCCATAAAAGCAAAAAGTATCATTATACCGACAAAGTTTATATACCCCTCAACCTCTCGCTTTATAGGCTTGCGTCTTATTCCCTCAATTACAAGCAGCAGAAGTCGTCCACCGTCAAGCGCGGGAAAAGGTATCAAATTGAAAACACCGAGATTTATCGATATAACTATTACAACGTACAAAAGTGTATAAAAGTTTGTTTTTGCTGCGTCTACTATCACCTCTGTCACACCTACAGGTCCCGACACTGCATCTATTCCGTATCTGCCACCGATAAGATCGACCACAGAATCAATTATCATCTTTACCGTTGACACAGATCTGAAGTAAGTGTGCTTAAGATAATTAAACACCGTTTCTTCTTCGGCATAGGGGATAAAATCACACATGCCAAATTCTGCGCCTTGCTCGGTAATAACAGAAAAATTGACGTCCTCAAGAACGATTCTTTCACCGTTACGTATAACGGTAATATCAACCGGCTCATAGCCTTGATTCATTACCTCGTAAGCAAGATCCTGATAGGTGTGAACACCCGTCTTTCCGACCTTTACGACCTCGTCACCCACGCAAAGCTGCTGTGAGCTTATTGCGTTATCATCAAATTTTGCTATTTTTGTTGAAGCGAGTGTTCCCTGACCTATAACCAAAACCAACATCAGCAAAAAACCGATGAGGATATTCATTACAGGGCCCGCCAAAACAATACTGATTCGCTTTAACACACTTTTATTACAAAATGCATTCTCCGCCTCGGACTCCTCGTCCTCTCCCACCATGCTTACAAATCCGCCAATAGGTAAAAGGCGAAGTCCGTATTGAGTATCGTATTTCTTTGATTTCCACGAGAACAGCTTTGGTCCCATTCCAATGGAAAATTCCTTGACTCCAACTCCGCATATTCTTGCAAATATAAAGTGACCGAATTCATGTACGAATATCAGCACTCCAAAAACCAAAAGTGCGATCAGTATATATATCGCTGTTATGATAATCACCTACCAAACAAATCAATTATTACAATGATGATAAATTTTTTCCTGAGTCTTAGCTCTTGCTTCTTTATCATAAGCAAGAATATCATCAAGCGAGCTTGATAATGCCGCGCCCGACAGTTTATCAACAATATCCTCAACTATCTCCGTTATGGAATAGAAGGAAATCTTTCTGTTAAGAAAAGCACTTACCGCCTCCTCGTTAGCCGCATTAAGCACTGCGGGAAGCGCGCCTCCCTTTTTTATAGCCTCTGTTGCACAGCGCAACAGCGAAAAGGTGTCCATATCGGGTCTTGCAAAATGAAGCTTTGAAAGTGCAAAAAGATCAAGCTCGTCAATTACCGCTTCGCATCTGTCGGGGTATGTCAGAGCATATTGAACACAAAAGCGCATATCGGGCACCGAAAGCTGTGCAATAACGCTATTATCAATATATTCAACCATAGAATGTATTATACTCTCTCTGTGAACGACCACTTCAACTTTATCGGGAGAAACCCCGAAAAGATGCACCGCCTCAATAAGCTCAAAACCCTTGTTCATAAGAGTTGCGCTGTCAATAGTTATCTTTGCACCCATTTTCCACGTCGGGTGGGCAAGAGCCTCCTCGACGGTTATTCTGTCAAGCTCTGCCTTACTTCTTCCGTAAAAGGGGCCGCTTGATGTTGTAAGCAATATCTTCTTTACCTCTGTGTCCTTGCCCGCCTTCATACATTGGAAGATAGCACAGTGCTCGCTGTCAACGGGCAGTATCTCCACGCCCTTTTTCTTTGCGGAATCCATAACGATATCACCCGCAACAACAAGCGATTCCTTATTTGCAAGTGCAAGTCTTTTTCCGCTTTCAATTGCGGCAAGTGTAGGAGAAAGCCCTGCTTTTCCTATTATTGAATTGAGAACGACATCGCCCTTGGCAAGTGCTATCATTTCACATATTCCGTCGGTACCCGAAAGAACGCGGGTATTTGTGTCTGCAAGTCGCAACCTGAGATCTGCCGCCGCTCTCTTGTCTGCCATCGCGCAGAAATCAACCGAGAATTCTCTCGCCTGCTCTTCTGCTCTCATTACGTTCGAGTGTGCGCTTATAGCGCTTACCCTTACATTTTCCGCTCTCGCAACGTCTATTGCCTGCTCACCCACAGATCCCGTTGATCCGAGAATGATCATAGTTTTTTCATCCATAATCCAACTCCGAAATTAAATCAGATAAGAGCTATATCAAACACCCTTGCAAATATGCATATAACCGAGAGTACGAGAGCTACCGCAAGGATAGAATCAAATCTGTCAAGCATTCCACCGGGTCCGGGGAATATCTTTCCGTAATCCTTAACACCGTACTGTCTCTTTATGACCGACATTATAAGGTCGCCTATCTGTGAAACTACCGACACTATTATTCCGCTTACAGCAAGCAAAATAAGATTTGCATTCATATTAAATAAGGTGTCCACTATAATTCCGAACAGCACGAAGAAAGCTGTACAAAAGACAGTTCCGCCTATACTTCCCTCAATCGTCTTTTTGGGGCTGACCTCGGGAATAAGCTTATGCTTTCCAAAAAAGACACCTGTAAAATAAGCAAAAATATCAGTGATCCATGCCCCGATAAATATAAGGAGATACAGATATTTTCCGCTATCGTCAAAGTCTCTTATGTAAATTATCGCAAGAAAAGAAGCGATAATATATGCACTCACCATAAAAAATTCGCCTGCTTCGCCGAATTTCATATCTCCCTTTGACCTCACCGTCATAAAAAAGAGATATATGACGAAAAGCGACGCATAGATAAAGGACAGAGACGCTACCATAACATTATCGCCTACATATCTCAATGCGAACGGAGAAATGGCGGCAAATATGTACGAGGGAATACACAAGGAAAGCTTTTTGCTCTTCCCTATACACTTGTACATTTCATAAAGCGAAATACAAGAAACTATCGCTATTGCCAGTGGAAAAACAAAGCTTCCCGAAAAGATAAGTATCGGCAAAAGAACACAAACGGCAACTATAGAAGTAATAATTCTTTTTAACATATTCCCTCCATCACACTCCGCCAAATCGGCGGTTTCTGCTGACGAACGCTTCAAGTGCTCGGTCAACCTCTTTTTCATTCATATCGGGCCAAAGCACGTCTGTAAAATAGAGCTCCGCATAAGCTGCCTGCCAAAGTAAAAAGTTTGATAAGCGAATATCTCCGCCCGTTCTTACAAGAAGATCAAGCTCGGGAGAGTCGGCTGTATAAAGCTCGGATGCGATATCCTCTTCGTTTACTTTTCTCTTTCCCTTTTGTATAAGCTTATTAAAGGCATTTGCAAGCTCGCTCTTTGCGCCGTAATTCAGGGCGATATTAACGATATACTCGTTATTCTTGCTCGCCGCTTCAACCTTACTTATTTTATGACGAAGCGTGTCGGGCAAGACCGAGATATCACCGATAAAAATATATCTTATGTTATATTTATCGATCTGCCCCTCAAGCTCGTCAAGATATTTATCAAGAAGCTCCATAAGAGCGTCTACTTCCTTTTTGGGGCGTTTCCAATTTTCAGTGGAAAACGCATAAAAGGTCGTCGCCCTTATTCCATACTCTGAACAACGGCGAATAACCTTTTTAAGTGCCTCTGCACCAAATTTGTGTCCGTATTCGCGGGGCATTCCCCTTTTCTGCGCCCATCTTCCGTTTCCGTCCATAATGAACGCAACGTGTCCGATCTTACCGAAAAGATCGTCTTTTTTATCATTATCAAACATAATCATTCTACCCTATTTTATGAAAATCAGGGGCGGGAAGAAACCCGCCCCAAATCTGTTTGGGTCAGCCAAAGCCTCCCTTACCGTAGGACCTTATATCTGCATAATTTCCTTTTCTTTTTTGGAAGTTACAACATCAACGTTCTTTATATACTTATCTGTAAGATCCTGAATAGACTTCTCTGCTGCCTTCTGATCGTCTTCAGTAAGCTCTCCGTCCTTTTTCATCTTCTTAGAAAGATCGTTAGCGTCTCTTCTTATGTTTCTGACAGCAACCTTTGCTTCCTCGCCCATCTTCTGAACCTGCTTAACGAGCTCGCGGCGGCGCTCCTCTGTGGGCTGGGGGAATACAAGTCTGATCATCTTACCGTCATTTGTGGGTGTAATTCCGAGATCGGATGCGAGTATCGCCTTTTCCATTTCCTTAAGAGTTGTAGCATCGTAAGGTGTAATTGTAACTGTTTTAGAATCGGCAACACGTACGTCTGCCATAGTATTTATAAGTGTAGGTGCGCCCCAATACTCAAACGTTACCTTGGAAAGAATTGCTGTATTTGCCTGTCCTGCTCTGATAACAGCAAGGTTCTGTTCGTAAGCGTCTATCGCCTTTATCATCTTTTCTTCAAAGGGCTTTGTGTTAAAATTCATAGTATCCTCCAAAAGTTATAATTTATTTTCTCACTATTTAACAGTGTAATTCTGTTCCTATCTTTTCACCCATGATTACTCTGTAAATATTCATAGGATCTTTGAGCTCAAAAGCGTATGCCTTGATATTATTTTCCATACAGAAGGTCGTTGCCGTAAGGTCAAGTGCCTTGAGCTCTTTCTGAAGGACCTCGGCATAAGTGATCTCGTCGTATCTCTTTGCGGTGGGATCCTTCTTGGGATCGGCGCTATAAACACCGTCTATATTCTTTGCCATAAGTATCGCGTCAGCACCTATCTCTGCCGCACGAAGTGCCGCAGCAGTGTCTGTTGAAAAATACGGTGCTCCGCTTCCGCCAGCAAGTATTACCAGCTTACCCTCTTTCAGTGCCTTATCGGCATCTCTTGCGGTATATTTGTCGGCAAAGGTATTCATATCAACAGCGGTCATAACCGTTGCATCTATGCCTGCCTGAACGAACGTATCCATAAGCGCAAGGGAGTTTATGGTTGTTGCAAGCATTCCCATGCTGTCAGCACGTACGCGGTCCATCTTTCCGCCCTGTCTGCCGCGCCAAATATTTCCCGCGCCAACTATAACAGCTATCTCAATTCCCTCGTTAAGGCATTTTTTAAGCACCTCTGCGATGTCGGCAATAAAATCAAAATTAAGTATTCCGTCGGTATTTACCGAGAGAGCCTCGCCCGAAAGCTTAAGCAATACTCTTTTATATTTTGCAGTTGACATAAAATTGTCCTTTCAAGATATTTAATTATTATTACTTAAAATATATTTTACTACATTTATAATATTTTGTAAACACCTATTTTTATTTTTTTACAATATTTTAGCAAAAAAGACCGCGGAAAATCTCCGCGGTCTTTTTTATTTTCAGCAAGCTTTTTCAAAAACTGCTCTGTAAGCCTCAAGCTTATTTGTCGCATCTTCCTTGGTCTTTCCGCAAACACAGAAATAGAACTTACACTTAGGCTCTGTACCGCTGGGGCGAACAGATACCCAGCTTCCGTCCTCAAAGATAAATTTGAGAACGTTTGACTTTGGGAAGCCCTCTGCCATCATTTCAGCGGATGTGTAGTCCTCAAGCTTCTTGACCTTTATTCCGCCGATCTCACTCGGAGGATCCTTGCGAAGTCCCTCAACGAGTGACTGTATCTTTTCGGAGCCGTCGATACCCTTAAAGGTAAAGCTATCTACCGCATCGCAGAAATACCCGTGCTTTTCGTAGAGTGCGTTAAGTGCGTCTATAAGGGTCATTCCCTTTTCTTTATAGTATGCCGCGCTTTCGCAAAGCATTGTGGAAGCCTGAACAGCATCCTTATCTCTTACAAAATCAGCAACGAGGCAACCGTAGCTCTCCTCATATCCGAATACGAAGTTCTTATCATTCTTAAGCTGATGATTATAGATCTTATCACCTATAAACTTAAAGCCTGTAAGTGTCTTTTCAACAGAAACTCCATAAGACTCACAGATTCTGTCACCAAGATCGGATGTAACTACCGTGTTGAACATAACGGGATTTTCGGGCATAATACCCTTCTCTGTTCTCTGATTTAGAATATAATCAAGAATAACGGCTCCCGACTGATTTCCCGTCATAAGAACATACTCTCCGTTGTGCTTTACAGCAACACCAAGACGATCACAGTCAGGGTCGGTAGTAATAACTATATCTGCATCGACTTTCTTTGCATATTCAAGAGCAAGTTCAAATGCTTCCTTCACCTCTGGGTTGGGGTTCTTTGTATTACTGAACTCTGTGTCGGGTGTGCACTGTTCAAGAACGGGGACAACGTTGTATCCAAGTCTAGCAAGAACCTCTCTTACAGGTATGTTGCCTGTTCCGTGCTGAGGAGAATAAACAACCTTTATATCCTTATTAACCTCGGGATTAAGAACTATGGACATTACCGCCGAATAATACTTTTCGTCAATCTCTTCTCCAAGCTTGCCGATAAGATCTCCTGCCTCATCAAGCGCAAGAGCCTTTACAGTAAGAGGATCGTCTACTGCCTCAACGTATTTTATAACCTCATCGGTCATTGCGGGAATAAGCTGACAGCCTCTTTCATCATAAAGCTTATATCCGTTATATTCAGGAGGATTATGTGATGCTGTTATCATAACACCGCCAAAAGCTCCCGTTTCTCTTACAGCGAATGAAAGCTCAGGGGTGGGACGAAGCGAATCGAAAAGAAAGGCTTTGATTCCGTTTGCAGCAAGAACACCTGCTGTTTCATGCGAGAATTCAACGCTATAACGCCTATTGTCGTGAGCAATTACAACTCCTCTTTCGCAAGCCTCTTTGCCCTGCGCCTTGACGTACTCGGCATAACCCTGAGTTGCGCGTCTTACAGTGTACTTGTTCATACGGTTGATACCCGCACCAAGGACTCCGCGCATTCCTGCAGTTCCGAATTCTATGTCGCGATAGAATCTCTCCTTTATCTCTTTATCATCGCCCGACAGTGCCGAAAGTTCAGCTTTTGTATTTTCGTCTGCACTGTTAAGCCAATGCTCGTATTTTGCAATGTAGTCCATAATCACTACCTCCTAAGGATTTACTTTAATTAATTATACACTATTTTTTTCATTTTTTCAAGACTTTTTTGTCGTAAAATACTAACAATATTAATCAAAAATATTTTTTTATATAAAAGACTTGACAAAACAATAATATTGTGATAACATAGTAGTGCTTTATCAAGGTAAAGCGTTAAAACATTTATTTATTGACAGGAGAAAATATCATGAAAAAAATACTCGCCCTTATTTTGGCACTTGTAATGTGCGCTTGCGTTTTCGTAGGCTGTGGAAAGAAAGAAACACTCGTTATCGGTTATACACTTTATGCTCCTATGAACTATGAGGAGAATGGTGAGCTTATCGGTTTTGATACAGAGTTTGCAAAAGCTGTTTGCGAAAAGCTCGGTATGGAAGCTGAATTCCAGCTTATAGACTGGGGCAACAAGTACATGGAGCTCAACTCCGGTAACATTGACTGTATCTGGAACGGATTTACATTCAACTGCGCTGATGACGACGGTGTTCAGAGAACAGATAAGGTTGACGTTTCTTATGCATACATGAACAACGAGCAGTGCGTTGTTGTAAAGGCTTCTGACTTGGCTACCCTCAACACTGAGGAAGCCCTTGCGGGCAAGAAGGTATCCGCTGAAAACGGTTCCGCAGGTGAAGGCGTTGCAAAGGATTTCATCGGTGAAAACGGTGAATACATAGGCGTTACAGCACAGATGAACACACTCACAGAGCTCAAGTCCGGAAACGTTGATTTTGTTGTTATAGACAAGACAATGGCTAAATCCATTATAGGCAAGGGCGATTACGCAGATCTCGCTATCGTTGAAAGCATTGAGATCGAGGCTGAGCAGTACGCTATCGGCTTTAAGAAGGGCAGCGAGCTTACAGCTAAGGTAAACAATGCTATCGAAGATCTTGCAGAGGACGGAACACTTGCAGCGCTCGCTGAGAAGTACGGTCTTTCCAACTTCGTTATTACAGAGTACAACAAGTAATTAAACATAACACAAACGTTACGTGGGTGTTAGGCCTATTGACCTAACACCCTCGGTTTGCGAAATAGAAATAACTTATTTAAGGATATTACATAATGAACACAGGACTATTATCGGTCACAAATTCGGGAACAGGATTTATTGACGTTACACTGAAGCTGCTCGAGGGCTTTGAAACGACGGTACTTCTCTTCCTTTTGACACTTGTCTTTTCCCTTCCCATCGGTCTTATCATTTCCTTTGGTTCAATGTCGAAGTTTAAGCCGCTTCGCTACGTTACCAAAACGTTCGTCTGGATAATACGCGGAGTTCCGCTTATGCTTCAGCTCTTCCTCGTATTTTACGTACCGGGAATGGTATTTGACGTTCAGTGGCCCGACAGCGTTTTGGGCATGGATATAGATTCCCGTTTTCTTGCGGCTCTCGTTGCATTTGTAATCAACTATGCTTGTTATTTCAGCGAGATATACCGTGGTGGGATCGAGAGCATTTCACGCGGACAGTATGAGGCGGGACAGGTCCTCGGCATGACCAAGTCACAGATCTTTTTCAAGATCACTCTTATGCAGGTAATAAAGCGCATTATCCCTCCTATGTCAAATGAAATAATTACTCTCGTAAAGGATACTGCACTTGCACGTGTAATTGCAGTCGTGGAAATAATAAGATCGGCAGAGGAGCTTATGAGCCGAGCAATAATCTGGCCTCTCTTCTACGCAGGAGTATTTTATCTTGTATTCGTCGGAGCACTTACTATATTTTTCAATTACATTGAGAAAAAGCTCAGCTATTACAAGGTATAAGGAGGATCTATTATGGCATTACTTGAAGTTAAAAATATAAAAAAGAGCTTTGGCAAGACAGAGATCCTCAAAGGTATCGACTTTGAACTTGAGCGTGGAGAGGTTCTTGCGATTATCGGTTCTTCTGGAAGCGGAAAGACTACCCTGCTCCGTTGCCTTAACTATCTTGAAGTTCCGGACATGGGAAAGATAGTCGTTAACGGCGTTTCGGTATTTGATTCGAAATCCGAAACTAAATATACCGAAAAAGATATACGCGAGCTTAGATTGCACTTCGGACTCGTTTTTCAGTCCTTCAATCTTTTTCCGCAGTACACCGCACTTGAAAACGTATTGCTTGCCCCAAAGCTTAAAATAAAAGAAGCATTAAAAAACAAAACGCTCGATCCTCAGAAAAAGAATGAAGAATACAAAAAGGTAGAGGAAAAGGGTCACTCTCTTTTAGCAATGGTTGGGCTTTCCGACAAAGAAAATTCCTATCCATGTCAGCTCTCGGGCGGTCAGCAGCAGCGTGTAGCTATTGCACGTGCCCTTGCCCTTTCCCCCGATATCCTTTGCTTTGATGAGCCTACCTCGGCACTTGACCCCGAGCTCACGGGAGAGGTGCTCAAGGTCATCAAGGAGCTCGCAAGCGAGGACAGAACAATGATCGTTGTAACACATGAAATGGAATTTGCGAAGAGCGTTGCCGATAAAGTAATCTTTATGGCTGACGGAGTTATTGAAGAAATGGGAACCCCGGAGGAAGTTTTTGATAATCCCAAATCTGAAAAAACCCGTTCATTCCTAAACAAATCTCTTGAAACGTTCTAATTATAATTTACCCGACAGATTTTTGTCTGTCGGGTATTTTTTGTTTTCTCTTGAAGTTTCAAAAAAAAGTGTTATAATAATTTTAGTAAGTAATTTGGAGAGCTCTGTATATATGACCCAATATGAAAATATAAAAAATTTTCTTTCACAGAAAGCATTGCAATTCCATATTGAAGTACATAAAAACGTATCTTCAACAAACGATATTGCAAAGGAATATGCTAAAAACAATAGGGATGGACAGGCGATAATAATTGCCTCGTCGCAATCGGCAGGTCGAGGACGACGCGGCAGGTCATTTTTCTCGCCCGACGGAACAGGAATATATATGAGCATCCTTCTCCGTCCCGACCACACACCCAAAATCTCAACACTTATGACCCCTGCCGCTGCGGTAGCGGTCGCAGAATCAATAGAAAAGCATTCTCAGAAACAACCCTTTATATGGTGCTTAAACGATATTTTTATTGATGGCAAAAAGGTCTGCGGTATTCTTTGCGAATCGTCATTAAAAGTTGATGCTCCCGAGCTTGATTATATTATCGTTGGCATCGGAATAAATATTTCAGACCCGGAAAATGGATTTCCCCCCGAAATATCGGATATTGCCGCCTCTGTATTTGGACGCAAAAAGCTTGATGAGGACACCGTTTTGCGAATGTGTGCTGATATTATCGACAGGGTTATAAAATATTCAGAAGAGCTTGAAAAAAGAAGATTTCTTTCCGATTACAGAAAAAGATCGTTTGTTCTCGGCAAGGAGATAACGGTGATCTCACCAACAGAAAAATACACGGCAACAGCAACCGACATAGACGAAGATGCACACCTTTTAATCACACTGCCCGACGGAAGTCAACAAACACTTTCCTCGGGTGAGATAAGTATACGACCTATAAAGCAAAAATTCTCATAAAAATTTTACGGAGAAAGATATGGCAGACAACATTTCAGCAATATTTATGCGTTTCCCCGAAGGAAGATCAAAAGCACTTACCTTCAGTTACGATGATGGGATGAAAGGAGACAAAAAGCTTGTTAGCATTCTTAACAAGCATGGATTGAAAGGCACTTTCAATATTTCCAGCGGACTTTATTCAGCCGAAGACAGCATTCCTAAAGAGGGTAATATCTACTACCGTTTACCAAAATCACAAATAACAGAGCTTTTTGCTAACGGAGAGCACGAAGTAGCCGTACATTCCCTCTCTCATTCTCACCTTGAAACGCTTCCCTCCTCGGCAATAGTTCACGAGATACTCCACGACAGAGAAAATCTTGAAAAGCAATTCGGTAAAATAATTCGCGGTATGGCATATCCTATGGGTACGTTTGACGACAAGGTGGTCGAAACTGTACGCAACTGCGGAATTGCATACGCAAGAACAGTAATTTCTACTGAAAAATTCGATCTTCCGACCGATTGGCTTCGCCTGCCTGCTACCTGCCATCACAGAAACCCAAGACTTATGGAGCTTGCAAAAGAATTCGTTGAGAAAAAGGTAAAATTTCATTCGCAATTATTCTACCTTTGGGGACACACCTATGAATTTTATGAGAAGGACAACTGGAATGTCATTGAAGAATTCACAGAATTTATGGCAGGCAGAGAAAAAGAGATATGGTATGCGACAAACATTGAAATATACGAATACATAGAGGATTTCAATAAACTTATATTCTCTGCAGACTGCTCAATGGTCAAGAACCCAACGAGCCGCACGCTTTGGTTTGAATCCAATAAGCAAATGATATCTATCGCCCCCGGCGAGGCAAAAAATCTTCGTTAATAAAAACCGCTTGCAAGTAAATCTTGCAAGCGGTTTATTTATTCATCTATATGATCCATTCCTTGACTTATGATAGTTCTTACGTGCTCATCGGCGAGTGAGTAGTAAACGGTTCTGCCCTCTCGTCTGCTTTTTACAAGCTTTGCGCGCTGTAGCGTTTTCAACTGATGTGAAATTGCCGAAGAGGTCATATTAAGCACCTCGGCAAGAGCGCAGGTGCAGGCTTCAGACTCAAATAAAACGAAAAGTATCTTCATTCTGGTTGAATCGCCAAACATTTTGAAAAGCTCGGATAGATCAAAAATCTTTTCATCTGTTGGCATATTATCTTTTATTATTTTCAAAAGCTCCTCGTGATGCTCGTGCATTATAAATCTTCCCTTTTCATAATTTTTTAACGTTAAGTGTTCTTATTGCATTCAGAACTGCAATTACCATAACTCCAACGTCGGCAAATATCGCGAACCACATATTAGCCACTCCAATAGCACCTAAAACGAGGCATATCATTTTTACACCTATTGCAAAATAAATGTTCTGATATACGATCGACAAGCATTTGCGCGATATTTTTATAGCCTTTGTTATCTTTATAGGGTCATCGTCCATAAGAACTATATCTGCCGCCTCTATTGCAGAGTCAGAGCCGAGAGTTCCCATAGCAATTCCAACGTCCGCTCTCATAAGCACGGGAGCGTCGTTGATCCCATCACCTACAAACGCAGTCTTCTCTCCCTTACCCGAATTATTCATTATCTTCTCAATAATGCTCACCTTATCGGCAGGAAGAAGCTCTGTATATACCTCATCAATACCAAGCTCATCTGCAACGGCCTTTCCGACGAGAGCATTGTCGCCCGTAAGCATGACCGTCTTTTTTATCCCGATATTTTTTAATGTTCTGACGGTTTCGATCGAGTGCTCTTTGATAATGTCAGACACTAAAATATATCCCGCATAATGACCGTCAATGGCAATGTAAACGGTAGCACCCGCAACGTTTTTTGAACTATTTCCTTTTAAGTCGATACCGTGCTTTCTCATCAGCTTTTCATTACCAACCGCAACAAAAACTCCGTCAACAAGGACCTCAATTCCAAAACCGCCTATCTCACGAAAATCGCTCACGCGTGTGCTGTCTATCTCACTTTTGTATGCGTCACGCAGACTTTTGCTTATCGGGTGAATAGAGTAAGCCTCGGCATGCGCCACGTACTCAATAAGTTTTTCTTTATCCATATCAAAAGCGCATATTTCCGATACTCTGAAAACGCCCTCGGTAAGAGTTCCCGTTTTGTCAAACACAACGGTCTTTACCCTTGACATAGCTTCAAGATAGTTTGAGCCTTTAACTAAAACTCCCGAGTTGCTTGCTCCGCCAATACCCGAGAAAAAGCCAAGGGGTATACTGATAACAAGCGCGCACGGACAGCTTATAACAAGGAAAGTCAAAGCTCTGTAAAACCATTCTGCAAAATCTGCACTTCCGCCAAAGAGCAAACCGACAACGGGCGGAACAATAGCAAGTACAAGTGCCGATATACACACGGCGGGGGTATAATATTTAGCAAATTTAGAAATGAAATTTTCGGGACGCGATTTTCTTGAGCTTGCATTCTCAACAAGGTCAAGAATTTTTGAGACTGTTGATTCGCCGAACTCCTTTTGTGTTCGTATTTTTATAGCTCCGTCTATACAAACACAGCCGCTGACTATCTCGTCACCTGCCGAAACTCTTCTCGGAAGGCTCTCTCCCGTAAGTGCGGCAGTATCAAGAAGTGTTGAACCCTCAATAACCGTACCGTCTATCGGAACTTTTTCTCCTACCTTTACTACGATCGTGCTCCCTATAACCACTTCATCGGGAGCGACAACGCTGATCTCTCCGTTCTCTACTTCAAGATTTGCGTAATCGGGTCGTATATCCATAAGCTCGCTTATGTTCTTGCGGCTTTTTCCGACAGCATAGCTTTGAAAGAGCTCTCCGATCTGATAAAAAAGCATTACGGCACAGCCCTCTATATATTCGCCAAGAATTATAGCGCCCATAGTAGCGACAGCCATCAGAAAATTCTCATCAAATGCTCTGCCGCGAAGTATTCCCTTGACCGCTTTTATAAGAATATCGTACCCTATCACAAGATACGGCAAGAGAAACGCGATAACACGAACGACACCTGTAAAAGGAAGAGCAAGCACCGCGGCAACAAGCACAGAGGACAAAATTATTCTTATCAGTACTTTTTTTTGTTTCTTATTCATATTTCACCCGATCAGATGTAGATCTCGCAGTCGTCCTCAACCTTTTTGCA
Organism: Eubacteriales bacterium; assembly: GCA_045533995.1. Taxonomy (GTDB): domain Bacteria; phylum Bacillota; class Clostridia; order Oscillospirales; family CAG-272; genus HGM12713. The sequence continues at coordinate 2,865 of JAZSIV010000155.1, read as the reverse complement.
GTTCTTTATAACCTTTTTCATAACTTCCTTTTCATCAGCTCCGTCTACAAACTCAACCTTCATTTTAAGCGTCATAAAGTTAACGACAGCATTTGCAACACCCTCGGTCTTGTTTGCAGCTTCTTCCATCTTGTTGGCGCAGTTTGCGCAATCAACCTCGATCTTGTATGTCTTTGTCATGATCTATCTCCTTAAACAAGTTATGATTGAACAATCATTCAATCGTTTGATTTATTTTATCACACTCAAAGCTTCTTGTCAACGAAAAACAAAAAAGATGTGCAAAATTTTTGCACATCTTTTTGGGGATCAATAAATACCGGTCCAATCGTCATCCGGGGTGTTCTCTGCCTTATCAGACTCTGTTTCTAAGGAAGCTATAGTATCTGACGAGGTATCAACGCTTTCATAATCAAAATCATCTTTTTTACAAGCTACACAGCAAATAAACAACAAGGAAATGAGGAGAGCAACCAAAATTTTTCTCATGATAACAAACCGTGATCCTTTCTTTTATTTTTACTTATTAAGTTTTTCGTCAATTATACGGGCAGCATTTTCAAGATAATCGTTATCCATCATTTCTATCCAACCCTTATCAACAAGAGCGGCAAGTTTTGGATCTATAGGAAGCTTTGCAAGAAGATCGTATCCAAATTTTTGGGCAACTTCTTCAATATGGCTGTCGCCAAAGACCTTTATCTCCTTACCGCAGTCGGGACATTTAACGTAGCTCATATTCTCCACAAGTCCGAGCACGGGAATATTCATCATATTTGCCATATTCGCGGCTTTCTGAACTATCATAGAAACAAGCTCCTGAGGGCTGCTGACAATAACAATTCCGTCAAGCGGGATAGACTGGAATATTGTAAGCGGAACGTCTCCTGTTCCGGGAGGACAGTCAATAAACATATAGTCTATGTCATTCCAGATAACGTCTGTCCAGAACTGCTTAACAGTTCCCGCAATAACGGGACCGCGCCAGATAACAGGCTTTGTAGCATCATCAAGCAACAGGTTTACAGACATAATATCGATACCAGAGGTAGTTGTAGGAGGTATAAGTCCGTTTTCGTCACCGTCAATACCCGCAGATACTCCAAATGCCTTGGGAATAGAGGGTCCCGTAATATCGGCATCAAGTATAGCAGTCTTATAGCCAAGACGCTGCATATTAACTGCAAGCATAGAGGTCACTATTGATTTACCTACGCCTCCCTTACCGCTGACGACTGCAATTATATGCTTAATACTGCTGAGTGCATGAGGTGACTCCAACAGGCTGTTTTTATCTTTTTTTTCGCAACCGCTTGAACAAGTGGAGCAATTATGTGTACATCCTTCTGCCATTTTATATATCCTTTCGATAATTAAAAATCATTTACCCATCTATTATACACCATTCAAAATGATTTATCAACAGATTTACAAAATTTCTCCATTTTATAACCTAAAGAAATGCATTTATTATTCTAAAATTCCATAATTTTTCAAAAAATGCGGAATAACTCTTGAAAAAAATATAAAAAAAGGTTATACTATATAAGATTGAATAAAACATAAACTTTTTGGAGGTCCAATATGAATTCTCTTAAAAAAACTTCTGCATTCGAGGGTGTTAAGGGTCCCGTTCTTACCATCGTTATGGACGGTGTGGGAATTGCGCCTGAAATAGAGTCGAATGCCGTATACAGTGCATACACTCCTACCCTTGATATGCTTATGGCAAAATATCCGACAGTAAAGCTCAAGGCACACGGAACAGCAGTAGGTCTTCCCTCGGACGACGATATGGGTAACTCCGAAGTAGGACATAACGCTCTCGGTGCAGGACAGGTTTTCGCACAGGGCGCAAAGCTTGTATCGCAATCTATTGAAAGCGGAAAAATGTTCGCAAACAACACGTGGTGCGAACTCATTGCAAACGCGAAGAGCAACAATGGCACACTTCACTTCCTCGGTCTTTTCTCGGACGGAAACGTTCACTCTCATATTGACCACCTTAAAGCGATGATCGCTCAGGCAAAGGTTGAAGGAATTGCGCGTGTAAGAGTTCACATTCTTATTGACGGACGCGACGTTGGTGAGACAAGTGCTCTTGAATATATAGATCCCTTTGAAGCTTTCCTTGCAGAGCTTCGCACAGCAGAATTTGACGTTAAGATCGCATCGGGCGGCGGACGTATGAAGATCACCATGGACCGTTACGAAGCTAACTGGGCTATGGTAGACCTTGGCTGGCAGACACACGTTCTCGGTGAGGGCAGACAGTTCGCAAGCGCTGCCGAGGCGGTAAAAACATACCGCGAGGAATATAAGGTTATTGACCAGGATCTTCCTCCCTTTGTTATTGCAGAGGACGGAAAGCCCGTTGGAACAATTGAGGATGGCGACAGCGTTATCTTCTTCAACTTCCGCGGAGATAGATCCATCGAGATCTCCAAGGCATTTGACGCTCCCGCAGGTGAGTTCGACAAGTTTGACAGAAAGAGAGTTCCCTCTGTTGTTTATGCAGGTATGCTCGAATACGACGGAGACCTCCACATTCCTCATAAATACCTCGTTTCTCCTCCCGAGATCACCAACACAATGAGTGAATACCTTGCTAACACGGGTGTAAATCAGCTCGCTATATCCGAGACACAGAAATACGGTCACGTAACCTACTTCTGGAACGGAAACAAGTCGGGCAAGTTCTCCGAGGAGCTTGAAACATATATTGAGATTCCCTCCGACGTTGTTCCCTTTGAGCAGAGACCTTGGATGAAGTGCGCAGAGATCACCGACAAACTTATTGAATGTCTTGAGAGCGGTGAGTACAAATATCTTCGCGTAAACTTCCCGAACGGTGATATGGTTGGA
>JAZSIV010000147.1:0-2398 GCA_045533995.1 Eubacteriales bacterium | reverse complement strand
CTGGCTTTGCCTTCGGCTTGTTGCGGTCTTGTATCTTCCGTAACTCGGCTTGTTGGTACTGCTCAATGGCTTTCTGCCTTGCCTCTTTCTTTTCTTCTTCGGTCAAGTCGGTATGCACATTGGAGATAATTCTGCACTGCGGAGGGTTGCCCACCTCAATCTCGTTCTCATCATAGTAGTGTACCGCCATACCGAAGATTTCATCATCATCAAAGCCGTTCATTCCGCTTTTATGCACCTCGCAAATGATGTACTTGCAACATTCGTCTATGCTCTTGTTAGGGTTGGCAAACAAGGGTGCAAAGAGTTCATCGGTTGCTGCTCGGTATTCCAAATAGTTCTGAATAGCCGTCTTGAATGTATCTGTTCCTTTTCCGTTCATAATGCTCTTGTGTTAGGGTTAAATGGTTGCTTTCAAAATCTCAATCAAGTATTGTGGATTGACCTCAAAGAATAGGAAGCCGATAAAGTCCTTTCGTGCGTCCTTGTTCAACTCTTGGTACAATTCCTTGAAACTACTGATGTTGCCGTTGATGTAGGTCTCAACCATATACTCGAAGATGTTGTCCACCTCGTAGAACTTGCACTGCTGTGATACGCTCTTGTTTCTTCTCTTTGCCATAGTCGTTGATGTTTAGAGGGTAAGTAACCAAAGAATTAAGCCGATAAAGCCGACCACCGAAACAAGGAGTACGATGAAGCCGATTGCCATTCGGTAAACTCCGTTAATAATCTCTTTCACGATGTGCCATACAATGCCCAACACCCAAAGTACAAGGGTAAGGATTGCAGTTGCCATAACTTGCAAAGGCTGTCTGATGTCCATTGTTGTTGTCATATACTTGTCATTTATTGATTTCTACTATCTTGTCAATTCTCCCGAAAAGGATTTTTCGGAGTGCAGTCTTATCCATTGCTCGGTATTCTGCCCAACTGCCGTATTGCCTTACTAAAAAGGTTTTTAGAACATCGGAGAAGTCAAACCGCCAACCTAACAAGGGTATAGCACTGCGGAAATAGGTATTGTGGTTCACTTGAGCGGTTATCCAATCCTTTTCTTCTCGGCTCAACTTGCTATTGTTGTTCAGTTTCAGACGGAGGTTGTAAACCTTGCTCCCTTGCAGATTTTCCAATGGCTGAATGTCCCACTTGACGAACTTTGTTGCTATTGCTTTCATATCCGTTTGATTTTGATTTTTTATTTATGCGGATCTGAGAGCTGAGGGAGTTGAGTTTCTACTGAACTATCTGCCACTCGTTTATCCGACATTTTTTTTATGCGTCTTCTCGTCGCATCGGTCGTTTTCGTTTCTGTGGCTTTCAAAGGTGTAGGGATTAGCGATTGCAAGGATTTTCGGAAAAATACTACCCGTAGGTGTGGAGATTTTTGCAGAAAACAGGAGGCTTGTCCTTGCTATCGGGTTAAAAGCCCAGAAATACCTTCGCCACCGAAACGGGAATGACCAACTGATGCGGAATATGAGAAGACACGAATGGAGGTAAACGAAAACTGTGGCAGATTCAAATAGAAAAGAATATCCGGCTTAGACGGCTAAAAAAGAAAGGAACTTGCCCATAAGTGAAAAAAGGAATGTGTTTTCACGTCTTTGTCGGAAGCCTGCTTTTGACGGAAACGGGAAGACTTTTTCCTTCGCTTATGTAATCATCGGAGTTTGGTTGTCAGCATTTATGCCGACAACGAAACGAAGAAGCTGAAAAAAAATTCGGAGCGGTGGAAAGGTAAAGCCTACCTATTTGCACGACCGGACAAAAACAAGTATCTCCGCCTGCTAACGGTATGTTCTCATACCATCAGCAAACGGAGATATTTGTTTCGGTTATGTCATAAGTCCGATGGGTGGTTGTCTGGATTCATTCAGGTTACACTTATCGGCCTGCCAACAATGGCTTTACCAAAAATGCGGGCGGAACGGAATTTTTCTTTGGGAGTTTTTTGTGAAATGAGAGAATATAAGTACCTTTGCGATACAGAAAGAGTTGTTTGATATAAGCAAAGCACAGCGTATCGGTGCGGTGGTAATGTCGCTAAATCGTTACCAACAGCTTTTGACCTCTTTATTGACCTCTGTCACTCAAATAGATACGATTTTCTTTATTATCCATGGCAAAGATATGGCATTTTTTTAAAATTCAAAACAGAAAACCGAAAATGTACGAATCTGTTAGGGCTTTACCGTTGACATGTCTTTGAGGTGCTTACGTATTCTAACTCCTTATTCTATCACCTGACAGCGCAGGTCACCGGGCACGTCCTATCTGCGCGTGCCCTATGGCGACGAGCGTCTGCGATATGTGGCGTATGGTCTCCACGTCGGGCATAATGCGAAATCCGCCCGGTGGAGCCACCGAACGGATATAATCGACAAAGCCAGCATAG